>JAJRQS010000034.1 GCA_024280135.1 Bacteroidota bacterium
ACAACATCCAAAAGCCAACACCGACAAGTAGTATTGCGATCAATCCATATTTGAGAAGCCCGCCTAACCCACCACCAGACGAAGGAGGTAGTGGAGGAGCAGTAGGTGTGTCCAAATCTCCAACAATATCACGCCAAAGTCCATCTACATCAAAATCTGAATTATCCAATTCTTGATTCTCAAACCTCTTTTTGTATTCGTTCTCTATATTTTTCATTTTTGTTGGTTTAAACAAGATTTCGCGTAAGCATTTTGAATCCAGCTTTTTGCACGCGATAATTTTTTCCTTGATAGCGCTTCTGCTATACCCAATACTAAAGATATTTCCTTGTGGCTATATCCATCTATGACTGACAAGTTAAATACTTCAAAATAACCTGAAGGCATTTGCTTTAATAAACACATCAACTCTGAGTCAGATAAATCTACTACTTCTGTTGTTGGCGTTTCATGTATTTCTATTATTAATTCTTCTGTATTATCTATTGACACCCTGTCATTATAATTAATACTCGTATTGATGACCATTCTTGCCGCCCAGTTTTTTAACGGAGCTTTGTTCGGGTCATATTTTTTAATATTATTAAATAGTTTGACAAAGCTCTCTTGCAAAACATCTTTGGTATACGAAGTGTCTTTTAAATATCTAGTAGCGACCGCACGTAAGTATGGCAATAACAAAAGATACAGTTCCTTTTGGGCAGCGCGGTTTTGGTTGGCGCAAGATTGTATCAATGATTTTGTTATTTGCATATATTTAAATGAATGATTAAAAGCAAGGATACAAAAACTTGTACCCTTGCTTATTCTTAACTAAACGACACTATCGAAAAGTTGTTTTAAAACTGGTCACCATCCTCAGCGGTACAACCGTTCGCATCTGTTACTGTAACAGATATTGGTCCACTCGTGCCAATAGCAAACTCTACATAGCTTTCGGTGCCTGTTCCCAATCCACCCCACTGATAGGTGAATGGAGCTGTTCCAGTATTTGCATTGATGACTGCATCAAAGAAAATAGCTGTGGTAATACTATCATTCTTGACAATATCTACTCCAAATCCATCACACCCTGCGATCGTGTAGGTATCTTCTGCCGTACAACCATTTGCATCTGTAAGGGTCACGGAGTATGTTCCTTCTCCCGCATTTGTCAAAGAAGAACCAGTGTCTCCGGTATTCCATAGGAAAGTATATGGAGCTGTACCGCCCGAACCCTCTGCATATACATTATCTCCTCCAGGATTACCCGTATAGCTGATGGATACCAATAAGTCAGTAGAATCACATGGATTACTATTGTTAATGATATAAGACTCTGTAGCCGAACATCCGTTTGCATCCGTCGCTGTTACGCTGTAAGTCCCAGGGGTACTCGCCTCAATACTAGCTGTTGTAGCTCCATTTGACCAAGCATAAGCATAAGGCGCTGTACCTTCAACCGCAGCTGCTGTTAAAGCACCATTAACTCCAGAAATGCTGACATTAAATAAGTCACATGGATTTGTGGTTATTTGAAAAGACCCAGAAGCCGTACATCCATTAGCATCTGTGACGGTTACCCCAAAATCACCTACAACAGAGGTATCAAGCGTAACCGTATTTACTGTAGAGCCATCTGTCCACAAGTATGCATAAGGAGCTTCTCCCTCAGAAGGGACTGCAACTAATGTATTGTTTTGTTGATTCACAACAACTGTAAAGTCTTCACATCCACTCTTTGGAGTAGGCGGATTGTCTTTGTTACAAGCTGTAATTGACAAAGCAAAGACCGCTACAAGACCTAGCACGAACAAATTTATTTTCCTTTTCATTTTCTTTATTTTTAAGTTAGTAAAAGGTGGTTTCGCTTGTATTACCCTGTCTTTCGACAAAACGTGACACCTGTTTAAAAAAAGATTGAAAAAATTGTTTTTCATTGTTTTGTGGTGGATCTTCTCTTTAAGAGATAGCCATACTTGACCTACGTATCAGAAAAAACTTAGCCTGGTAATCCTAAAACTCACCAATCCAATTGTTTTGTGTATATTTACTCTATAAATTATACATTTTTATGGATAGTATTGTATTTTTTGATTTGGAGATTGATAGTTCGGACAATATTGCACGAGTAGGGGCAGTCTGTGGCCCAGCACAATTTCATGATACATCTACCCAAAAATTATTAGATTTTTTTTCAAAAGGTCATTATTTTGCTGGGCACAATATAGTCAACCATGATTTAAAATATCTAGCTAATAAGCCTGGTTTTCCTAAAATAAGAGAATCAAAATTCATTGATACTTTATTTCTGTCACCTCTATTGTTTCCTCAAAAGCCTTATCATCGACTTATCAAGGATTATAAACTACTAGTTTCAGAACTCAATAATCCTTTGACAGACTCTTTGCTTGCACAAATTATCTTTCAGGATGAAGTAGTGGCTTTTCGTAAATTGGAGCCCGTTTTTCAAACCATCTTATATGGACTTTTACACGATAAAGTGGGATATGCGGGCTTTTTTGATTATTTAAATTTTTCACAAGAAGTACCTAAAACAGTTGCGTTAATTCAAGATTTTTTCATTAACCAATTTTGTGGACAAGTTGATTTAGAAAGAATAATTAAACACAACCCAATAGAATTGGCGTATAGTTTGAGTATCATTTTGGCAGACGATGACGACTCTATCACCCCTGCTTGGGTTTATCGATCTTATCCCAAAACCAATGGAATCATTCATCAACTTCGTAATACTCCCTGTACTGAAACCTGTTCGTATTGCGGCGAAAGACTGGATGCCCGAAAAGGATTAAAAACATTCTTTGGGTTTGATAATTTTCGAGAATTTGATGGTCTCCCTTTGCAGGAAAAGGTAGTTAACTTAGGAATAAACAGCAAATCTCTATTGGCTATTTTTCCGACAGGGGGTGGTAAGTCTTTGACTTTTCAAGTACCCGCTTTGATGAGTGGACGTAATATTGGAGCTTTGACTATCGTCATTTCACCGCTTCAATCTTTAATGAAAGATCAAGTCGATAATTTAGAAAGAAAAGGCATCACACAGGCAGTTACAATCAATGGGTTATTAGATCCGATCGAACGGGCGAAATCTATTGAACGCGTGGAAAATGGTTCTGCTTGGTTGCTTTATATATCGCCAGAGTCTCTGCGTTCCAAGACGATTACTAATTTACTGGTAAAAAGGAAAATCGTTCGATTTGTCATTGATGAAGCCCATTGTTTTTCATCTTGGGGGCAAGATTTTAGGGTGGACTACCTTTATATTTCTGATTTTATACGCAAGTTGCAAAACATGAAACGTTTAGGGGAAGCTATTCCCGTTTCTTGCCTTACTGCAACGGCAAAGCCAAATGTGATTGCAGATATCCAGAAGTATTTTAAAGAGAAATTATCATTAGATTTAGAATTAGTAAAGGCAGCAGGCAGTCGAACAAATCTTCAATATGCGGTCTATGAGCAAAACACGCCTGAAGAAAAATATGCTGAATTACGCCGATTAATTGAAGCGAAAGAATGTCCAACCATTGTATATGTTTCACGCACAAAAATCGCTGAAGATTTAACTGAACGACTTCAAAAAGACGGATTAGATGCTAGGTGTTTTCATGGCAAAATGCCATCCAAAGAAAAAACCCGAAACCAAGATGACTTTATCGCAAATCGAGTACAGATTATGGTTGCTACTTCTGCTTTTGGGATGGGTGTGGATAAGGATAATGTCAAATTGGTCATCCATTATGAAATCTCTAATTCACTCGAAAATTATGTCCAAGAGGCTGGGCGTGCGGGTCGAGACACCAGCATTCAAGCGGATTGCTATGTGCTTTTTAATGAAGAGGACTTGCACAAACACTTTGTCTTGTTGACTCAAACCAAAATCAATATCGAGCAAATAAAACAAGTGTGGAAAGCCATCAAGGAACTCACTAAGTTCAGAAAAAGAATTACAGGTTCTGCCTTAGAAATTGCTCGACACGCGGGTTGGAACGATGAGATTTTGGATCTGGAGACTCGTGTGCGTACCGCTATCAATGCTTTAGAACAAGCAGAATTTCTGGTGCGAGAAGAAAATTCTCCTCGAATTTATGCGACAAGTATTCGAGTAAAAACAGCTCAAAACGCAATTGATATTATTAATAAATCCGAGAACTTCACAACCAAACAACGACTAGACGCCATACGTATTATTAAAAACCTTTTTTCCGCTAAAAGCAAAAGCAAATCAGATGAAGATGCCGAATCACGCGTGGATTACATATCGGATAGATTGGGTATTGTAAAGGCAAATGTAATTGATGCCATTGAACTCATGCGTCGGGAAAAAATACTAGCTCATGATAGTGATTTAATTGCCTTTGTCAAAAAAGGAGATAAAGGGAAACGCTCCATTAGAATCGTTCGAGAATATGCCAAAATTGAACTTTTCATCTTGCCTTATTTGACCACATATAGGCAAGACACCCATCTTAAAGAATGGGCGGAAGAGGCAGAAAGCATTGGTTTACAAGTATTTACAACACACAAAGCTCAAAAAATTCTTAATCTTTGGGCGATTCAAGGTTTCATAAAAAAACAAAACACCCCCAACAAGAACCACATCAATGTCAAGTGTCTTCTTTCAGAAAAAGCGCTTAAAGAAAGAATTGAACGTAAACATATTTTAGCTATTTTTTTTATTGAATATCTTTTTGCGCAAGCGATAAAGCAAAATAACCGGACAGAGCAAACACAAATTACTGTTGAATTTTCTCTGTTAGAATTAGAAAAATCTTTCGTAAACAAGAACGTACTATTCACAGAAAAAATAAGTGAAAAAGATGTGCGTGATAGCCTTTTTTACTTATCACGAATTGGGGCGTTAACCATTGAAGGTGGATTTTTAGTAATTTACAATCGAATGGTTATTGAAAGAAAAGAGGCAAACAACAAAGCGCAATACAAAAAAATTGATTTTCAAAAACTGGAACAATTTTATGCAAGTAAAATTGAACAAATACACATTGTTGGGGCTTACGCAAAAAAAATGGTCAACGACTATGAAGGGGCTTTGCAGTTTGTGAATGATTATTTCAATTTAAATTATAGTTCTTTTAAGCGGAAGTACTTCAATGGGGCGCAATTAGATGAAATGAGTAGAAGCATCACGCCTAAAAAATTCAAACAATTATTTGGAGACCTATCTTCTGCGCAAGTGTCCATAGTCAAAGATAATAAGTCTCCACGTATCGCCATTCTTGCAGGGCCTGGAAGTGGTAAAACAAAAGTCCTCGTCCACAAATTAACATCTCTCCTCCTCATGGAAGATGTAAAGACAGAGCAATTATTGATGTTGACTTTTTCGAGAGCAGCCGCAACAGAATTCAAAAAGCGATTATTTGAGTTGTATGGAGGTGGAGCTGCTTTTGTTGAAATCAAAACCTTTCATTCCTATTGTTTTGACATAGTTGGCAAAGTAGGAGATATTGAGAAGTCTAACACCATCATCAAAGATGCTACCAAAAAGATTAAACAAAAAGATGTTGAAATCAATCAAATTGCCAAAACGGTATTGGTCATCGATGAAGGGCAAGACATCAGTGAAGAAGAGTTTTTATTGATAGTAGAATTGATGCGGTATAATGACAGTATGCGGGTTGTCATTGTGGGCGATGATGACCAGAATATTTTTGCTTTTCGAGGTGCTGACGCACAGTATCTTAAAAGATTTGCAGAACATGACCAAACCAAAACATACGAACTAATAGACAATTATCGAAGTAAAAGTAATATTGTCGCCTTTGCCAATCAGTTTGCATTAAAAATAAAAAACCGGTTAAAAGCACAACCCATCAATCCGAAAAGCAAAGAAAATGGAGTCATCAAACTATTCAAATACCAATCCACAGGATTGACGATCCCTTTAGTATCTGAATTACTCAAAACAGACTTGACAGGTACTACTTGCATCCTAACCAAAACCAATGAGCAAGCAGAATTAGTCATGAGCCAATTGATAATCAATGGGTTACAAGCAAAACTAATTCAAACCAATGACCAGTTTAGTTTATTAAATCTACAAGAGATTAGGTTTTTCCTAGACCACTTAAAAGTCGATGATGACTTACCTTATATATCAAAAGAAGTCTGGCATGTTGCTAAGCGAGCTTTATTTCAGACATATAAATCGTCGCCAAATTTTCATTTCATCAAGCAATTGGTCAAAGACTTTCAAGAGACCAACCGAAAAGCAAAATATAAAACGGACTTAAAGATTTTTATTCAAGAATCACGCATGGAGGATTTTCTTCAAGCAGACAATGAATTAATTTATGTATCCACCATGCATAAATCAAAAGGCAAGGAATTTGACAATGTAGTTCTCCTATTAGAAAACATGGACCTATCAGAAGATGATTCTAAGCGATTAGTTTATGTTGCCATCACACGTGCCAAAAACAATTTAACCATTCATACGACCGGTTCTTACTTTGATTCTATTGAGGTGGAAGGACTAGAGAGTTATTCTAGCACGGATACTTTTCCAAAACCTAATACACTACTGATCCGTACCAGCCTAAAAGATGTCAATCTAGGTTTCTTCGGTAAAAATCAAATACTGATTCGTCAATTATCGGCAGGATTAAGCCTGCAGCCGAACACGGAAGGTTTGCTATATTCTGATAGAATGGTCGTTAAGTATTCAAATAGTTTTGCTCAGCTACTGAAGAAGAAAGAGCGAAATGGATATCATATCACAGAAGCCCAAATCGCTCACCTAGTCTATTGGCGTGATACCAAAAAAGAAGCAACTGTTTATAAAGAATTAATTAATGGTGAGTTAGTTTCAACTTTGGATAACGGTGAAGTTTTGGTGATTTTAGTTGATATTTGGTTGAAAAAGTGAGTTAACGATGATGTCAAATTAACTGGATACAAATAGAGTCCTTGTCAACACTCCTCAACAAAAAAAGACAGCTCTTCGAGCTGTCTTTTTTAATATCATCAATACGGACAAAACATTATCCGTTCATTGACATCAAGAATTCTTCATTTGTAGCGGTATTACGCATTTGGCGAGTGATGAACTCCATGGCTTCATCTGGCTTCATGTCTGCTAGATGTTTGCGCAAGATAAACATACGTTGAAGTTCATCTTTATCCATCAATAACTCTTCTCTACGTGTAGAAGATTTTGTCAAGTCGATGGCCGGGAAGATACGCTTATTAGAAAGAGAACGATCTAATTGTAATTCCATATTACCTGTACCTTTAAATTCTTCAAAGATAACGGCATCCATTTTAGACCCTGTATCAGTCAAGGCTGTTGCCAAGATAGTTAGAGAACCACCATTTTCAATATTACGAGCCGCACCAAAGAATTTTTTAGGTTTTTGTAAAGCGTTAGCTTCGACACCACCAGAAAGTACTTTACCACTAGAAGGAGCAACCGTATTGTATGCTCTTGCCAAACGGGTGATAGAATCCAATAATACCACTACATCGTGTCCTGACTCTGTTAGTCTTTTCGCTTTTTCTAAAACCATCCCTGCTACTTTTACGTGGTTACTGGCTGGCTCGTCAAATGTAGAAGCTACTACTTCTGCGTTGACACTACGCTTCATGTCTGTTACTTCTTCAGGACGTTCGTCTATCAAAAGTACGATCATGTAACACTCAGGGTGATTTGTAGCAATCGCGTTTGCCATGTCTTTCAATAAGAAAGTTTTACCTGTTTTAGGTTGTGCTACTATCAATCCTCTTTGTCCTTTTCCGATAGGTGTGAACAAATCAATCATCCGAACCCCTAAATCTTTTCCTGTAGAATTTTTTGGCGTAAGCGTAAACTTCTCCTCAGGAAAAAGTGGCGTCAAATAATCAAAAGGAACTCGATCTTTAACCAACTTAGGATCCAATGCATTGATTGCAGATACCTTTAATAAGGCAAAGTATTTTTCTCCCTCTTTTGGAGGTCTCACTAATCCTTGAACCGTATCCCCTGTTTTTAAACTAAACAACTTAACTTGAGAAGGAGAAACATAAATATCATCTGGAGACGATAAATAATTGTAATCTGCTGATCTCAAAAACCCATATCCATCTTGCATCATTTCCAATACGCCTTCTCCCTCGATGACACCATCTAATTCGACATTAAATCTTGGTTTCTTAGGAGCAGGTTTTCTAGGCGCTTGTGGACGTTGCGGACGATTATCATTTCTATTATCGTTCCGATTGTCATTTTTTTTATCATTGCGCTCTTGTCGATTGTTGCGATTATCGCTACGCTCCTGACGGTTGTTGCGATTATCATTTCTATTATCGTTACGTTCCTCTTTTTCTTGGCGGTTGTTGCGCGTATCCGTACGGTCTTGTTTCGTATTATTCTGAGGCTTTCTACTTTTTTCTGGATTTGGGACTCTAGGCGACCTAGAAGAAACTTTTGTCGGAACTTGCCTTGTGGGCTTGTTAGATATTTGATTATCCATGCTACGTTCGACTTCCGTCAAACTATCCTCAAACATATCTGCTTGTTTTTTCTTAGCTGGCTCAACCTTTTTAGCAACTGTTCTTTTTGTAGCAACAACCCGTTTAGGTGCATCTTTTTTAACAGATGGCTTGGCAGCAGCTGTTTTTTTCACTACTTTTTTCTTAGGAGCTGGACGGTGACGAGGTTTGTCAATCTCGATGTCCTCCTTTTTCTTAACGTTTGCTTGCTCGTCAAGAATTTTGAAAATTAAATCTTGTTTCGGTAATTTAGTGTAGCCTTTAATTTTTAGGTCTTGGGCAATTTCTTTAAGCTCATTAACAAGCTTAGATTGTAATTGGGCAATGTCGTACATTTCTGTGCAAATAATTTAGGTGAGATCCAATTCTGGAAGTTAAAATAAAGGTCTAACGACCAAAATATGAAGTTTAAGATTGAAGTCTCTTAGGTAAGATGCCTGAATAATAGGCAGAAAAAGAGACTTTCGATATGTGTTTAATTCGTCTAGGGCAAAGATAACTTAAAAAAGTGGAACTGAAAGTATTATCTTTGCATTTATAAAGAAATAAAGCTTTTTTTACTCTTTAAGTCTAGAAAAAGTGGCAATTTTGCCTTGAATTCTATGTGCAGAACGCTGAGTTTTGCTTTTTGTTACAAATTTTCCGTTTTATATGCTAGAAATTAAGTTTTTAAGAGAGAATCCTGAGGTTGTGAAAGCGGGTTTGCGCAAGCGAAACTATGACGAGAACGCCCTTCAAGTCGTGGACAAAGCGATAAAGGTGGATGCAGACAGACGCCAATCCCAAACTTCTTTGGACAAGTTATTGGCAGAATCCAACCAAGCTGCCAAAAAAATAGGTGCGCTTTATCAAGCTGGGGACAGAGAAGAAGCAGACAAGCTAAAAGCGATTGTCTCGGCCGCAAAAGGGGAGATCAAAAATCTGGAAGCACATCTGGATAATACCGAAAAACAATTAGAAGACATCTTATTGTCTATTCCTAATATCCCGAATGCTGATGTCCCTTTCGGAAAAGGCGAAGATGACAATGAAGTTTTTCAAGCGTGGGATAAGCCTTTGCCTGAATTGCCTGAAAGTGCTGTTCCGCATTGGGATCTGGCGACAAAATATAACATTATAGACTTTGGGCTTGGCGCCAAGATAGCGGGTTCTGGCTTTGTACTCTTTCGGGGAAAGGGGGCAAAATTAGAACGTGCCTTGATTAATTTCTTTTTGGATGAAGCTGAAAAGGCTGGGTACGAAGAGATCATTCCGCCATTATTAGTTAATGAAGCATCGGCTCGGGGTACAGGGCAATTGCCAGATAAAGATGGTCAGATGTATTATGCCGAAAAGGATGATTTGTATCTAATACCGACCGCAGAAGTGCCCATCACGAATATATATAGAGATGTCATTTTGCAGGAAGAGGACTTTCCTATCAAACTGACTGGACATACGCCTTGTTTTCGGAGAGAAGCTGGGGCACATGGATCTGAGGTGCGTGGATTGAATCGAGTGCATCAGTTTGACAAGGTAGAAATCGTTAGAATTGAGCACCCAAGTAAGTCGTATGAAGTCCTTGCGGAAATGTTGGATCATGTACGGGGTTTGTTAGATAAATTAGGATTACCATACCGTATATTGAGGCTTTGCGGAGGGGACACTGGCTTTACGGCTGCCATTACCTATGATTTTGAAGTGTATTCCGCTGCCCAAAAGCGTTGGTTAGAAGTCAGTTCTGTTTCTAATTTTGAGACTTATCAAAGTAATAGATTGAAATTACGATATAGAGATAGTGAAGGAAAAAGACATTTAGCGCATACCTTAAATGGTAGTGCTTTAGCATTGGCCAGAATTGTAGCGGCTGTTTTAGAGAATAATCAAACAGAAGACGGGATTTTGATACCGAAGGTACTCGTTCCGTTTACAGGCTTTGCTGTCATCAATTAGGCGTAATTATTGACATTAACGTTCTCTTATCAATATTTTTTCTCTTTGTATTGAACCTTAATCCCTATATTGGGTGTTAAGTAGTTGAATAAATCACTTTTTGGCGCAAGCTGAAACAAAATAAAGAATATGTACGGTTTAATTATCATCAGTGTCGTTTTTACAGGTATCGGAATGTACTTGAGTAACACATTGAAAAGAAAGTTTAAAAAATATAGCCAAATGCCCACATCTAGTGGGTTGACGGGTGCCGAAATCGCCGA
>JAJRQS010000035.1 GCA_024280135.1 Bacteroidota bacterium
ATTGAATTTGGAATCAACTGGACTTAGGATTAGTCATGAAACCCCAGTTTGTTTGATAGGCTCTTGTTTTACGGAGCACATCGGGGAAAAATTGTCGGACGCAAAGTTGCCCGTTTTACAGAATCCATTTGGTATTTTATATAATCCTTTTTCTATAGCGAATGCACTAGTTCGAATAGTTAAAAATCAGCTTTATACCACAAAAGATTTAGTTTTACAAGGAGAAAGGTGGGTGAGTTTTGACCACCATGGTCGATTTGCAAAATTGGATGCTACGGCGACGCTGAAAGGTATTAACCAGTCTTTGCAAGAGGCACATAGTTTTTTAAAAACCGCAAAAGTTTTATTTATTAGCCTGGGAACCGCGAATGTTTATAGACTTATTCAATCGAATACCATTGTCGCCAATTGCCATAAATTCCCTTCGGCTAACTTTGACTTTTTTCTTGCGGATAAGGAAGACATTGTCAATGTCTTGGCGAAAACTCTTGAAAAGGTAAAGTCTTTTAACGCAAGCTTGAAAGTGATTTTTACCCTTAGTCCAGTACGTCATTTGAAAGATGGTTTTGAAGCCAATCAATTGAGTAAGGCTACACTTTCATTAGCCATAGATAGCTTGCGCAAAAAAGACCAAACCATTCAATATTTTCCTTCCTATGAAATCATGGTGGATGACTTACGTGATTATCGTTTTTATGCAAGAGATAGCGTCCATCCTAGCGAGGAAGCCATTGAGTATATTTTTGACAAATTCATGAATGTTTATTTTGACGAATCCACCAAAGAATTAAGAACAAAAATATTAAAAATAAAAGAAGGGGTTAATCATAGACCTTTTAATCCTTCCGGAAAGGCACACCAAGCATTCATTAAAAGAATGATTCAAAAAATAGATTCACTTGCGCAAAAATATCCAGAACTTGATTTTACAGAAGAGCTAAAGAAACTAGTAGAAGCTCAAACAGGGTAGCCGAAGTTGATAAATCAAAACGAACTTTTTACAAATTTTACAGTCTTAATACCTTCTGAAGAACGAATTTGAACGAAATAAACACCATTGGGTAAGTGACTGGTAGGCATTCTAAATGATTGATTACCAGGTCTTAGTGTGGCAGATTTTGTTAGAATTTGTTGTCCATTCAGATTTAGAATACGTATTTCTATATTGTTTTGAATGTTGCTCGAAATGGTGATATTAGCGAAGTCTTTTGCAGGATTTGGAGCAATGGAAATATCAAATATTGGTAAATCACTATCTTCTGTTCCCACAAAAATATTACTATATACGACTGTGCCTTTTTCTTTTGCTTGTGCGCAAGCATGGTCACCTTGAGCAGAAGTCACACAGGCATCTGAATTATAATGATTCATGTCCATGAACTCAACATCATCAATCGACCAAAGTTTACTTTGGTCGAAATTTGAAAAATGGCTTGCAAAGTGAAAACGCATATCCAAGCTTTCTCCAACAAAAGAAGACAAATCAACCATCGTTTCTACATAGCCATCATTTTTGGATTTTCCTGAAAAGCCTCCTTGGTCAACCTGATTAAAAGTCCAAAAATCCATCGGTCGTGCATAACCTTCTCTAAAGAAATAACTGCTAGCATCAAACCAATGCGCCCCTCCATCTGTCGAAAATTCTAAAATACCACCATCCAATCCAGGCTTCGTGTCATAGCGCTGAAAGAATCTTAAAATGGGTTTGGCACCTGTTATCGTTACGGCATCTTTTAGCCTAAGCCTTTGAACAGATTCGCCGACAGCTCCTGTTACAAAATAAGCGTGTGTTCCACTATGTGCATAGCCCAATGAACTGCTTTGATCCCAATTCCAAAAATTAGTCCCTTTTACACTTTCTTTGATCCATTTGGAATCGTTGAATTCAAAATCATCACTCCATAAACTGGTCGAAGGATGAGCAGCACTCGTACTTAATTGATAATGGATAGTAAGTGTTGCTTTATCGCCCATATCACCAACATTAAATGTAATCATGTCACTTGACACTGAAGCTGGAGTAGAACTGGATCCTGCCACAAAAGAAGTATTCTCGGGGATTAAGTCTGTAACCGTTACCGAAGATAAATCATTTCCTTTATAATTAAAAATAGTTAGTTCGACATCAATATTTTCTCCAGCATTGATGACGGGTGACATTTTTTTGGTAATGGCTAATTCCTTTGTACAAGATTGAGGTTTTTCGTAAGATTCTATGCCGTCATTTCGATCATCAGAACTACCTTGATCGGCACCGACTCCAATCCCTCTTTTTGCGAAAGCGGCCCAGATTAAGCATTCGTTAGCTCCGCCATTATTTGCTAAATCGGCTGCTAGTAGTGCATCTCTCCCATCTACAAACCCTGGAGAGCAGGGCTGTAATTTCATGCCATCCATGACTAATTGAATGGCTTTGTTATTGCCACCAGTCCCATTATAAATATCTTCATCAAATCCATATTTTTCCACCATCAACCAATACAAATCCCATAAACAAGAAGCCCAAACTTCACCCACATCATGTGGTTTATTAGTATTTAAAATGTCATAGTAAGTAACGGGATTGATAGTCAAATCAGTAGAGTAGGGGTGTCGTCTTCCGCCCAAGCCATTCACTCCTTTTTTTAATAAATAATTGCCAATCCCTCTTGATTCTGTTCCATTTTCGGAAGATTTAGCAGAAAGAGCTAACGCAAAAAAATCACTCCATCCTTCACCCATTTGTTCATCGTTAAATAGACAGCCTATATTAGCACCTCCACCCGTTAGTCGGATAGAAATACCATGTGTGTATTCATGGGCAATAGTGAAATTTGAAAAATCAGCATCTAAAGCGTTCGGGCCAGAAGTATTATTTTTAACAAGGGAAGCTTCTACAAGTTCTCCATTATTAATTTTAGATTTGAGTAAATCAGCATCTGCTTTTGCAATTAAAACTAGTGGGATATTCACTTGATTTCCAAGAGCTGCAGGCGAAGACATGTCAGGAGTGTTGTTTAAAAAATTACCCACAATCAATCCAATAGCTCCTTTGTTTTGGGCATAAATTGCTTTGTTTGCATAGACACACGAGCCGCCTCTTTCTACGAATGCAATTTTCCCAGTAAGGTCTTGGCTAGTTTGATTACAGCCTAAAAAAGGATTGCTGGGATCGCCATCTTCGATAATAACCACTTCGCCAGTGACGGGTATATTAGTAACCGCTGGCCCAAAAATTGCTTTTCCTGTTGAGTAATTACCAGCAATGCTCATCGGTTGGTTGAGGGTAAGATATTGTCCTCCTTGATTAGAAAAAATCATCATTTGCATGGTGGGACTAGTGCCATCTGGGGGTGCGGAAAAATTAGCATTATTGAGCTCTTCTCCATCTTGTGCATGTGCCATAACGGGATCTCCCGCTTTGAAATTGGGTCCCACATAATTTTTAAATTGAAAATTACCAGCTTCCTCATCGAACCCATATTGAAAAGCAAAGTCGTGCATAAAATTATTCATGTAAAAAAGATTAGTGACCGCTGCATCTCGATTTGCAGATGGTTCTGCATTTGGGTTAAAAGGAAAGTCAAAGGTCAAACTAGCACCTCCATCAGGTTCATCGCCAGCACTTACATCTTGCGCATTTAGGTCGAGATAAGCATGGACATTATTACCCCGTGTGATGGTGTATTCCGCACCATCCGCGCCGTTGGTGTCATGCCAGCCATATGGCGAAGCCGCCAACAAGGCAGGGTCTGTAAGTAAGGCTTGATTGCCATACAAAGGAGATTCTACATGGTAAGGAAAGACCCGGTAAGACGATCCATCAGGGCCATTTTGATTTATGACAGGTTGTGTGTGATGGGTGTTTGATTGTACAAAACAATTTTTGTTAGGCGCTAAAATATGTTCAATTCCACAATGTAAAGTGAGGCTGTTTTGAGTAATTATTGCTCCAGTTTTCGCATCAACGATTATTTGCCATAAATCATCTCGTTGAGGCTGAATGGTGATAGCCCAAGCCAGTAACAGTTGTTTACCTTTCGGAAAAAAGATAAGTTGGTTTGTAATACCAATAGTTGAAGATTCATCTTTTTTGTACCGAATAAAATGATTATTTTTTTCTTTGATGGTTGGGGTTAAGGCTTGAATATTAAAATGATTATAAACTATCTGTAAAGATTTTTGGGCTGTTATTTTTGCATGAATAGTATTGATTCTATTTTTAATATTAGGAATGAATCGACTATTTGCCGTAAGGACCTTTCCATCAGGTGAAATGTGAGCACCGTACAGGGTATTATAAATTTCAAGCCCTTGATATCGTTGTACAAAGTATAAACTAGTTACTCGATTGTGCTTGGTGAATAATCTGTCTTTTAAAATTATATCCGAGACATCCTCTGGGTTAAGTCTCCAATCATCTAATTGTTGCAACAAATAGACTTTAGCAATATTTTCTGGATTTATGGATTTATCAGCTTGCGCAAAAATAAAGGAGGAAAGGAGCAAAATGGCAAGGGTCAAGAGGTTTTTCATCTAAAGAATTTTATGAACGGATGCTCCAAAGATAACTAATTTTGAGTTAATTGCCAAGAAGGAGAGTGCCTGCTCTTTTACTTTCCATACGGTTAAGAAAGTTTGTCCAGGAGAGGAGATATACTATTAAACGCCTTGCCAGACTCTTTAAAATTAGCAAGGAAAAGAAGTGTATAATACTGATAGACAATACTTTATGTTTGCTTTTTCTTTCTTTTGTTAATATGTTGGGTTGGATATAATAATAGATCAATTAGTTTGTTTTTTATAA
>JAJRQS010000036.1 GCA_024280135.1 Bacteroidota bacterium
CGTAGGCGACCATCTACCTGCTGCAACATATAACGTATCGTCAAAAACCATCGTCCTAAATGCACGATGTGAATAAGGCCCGTTAAGGACTGGTGCATCTTCAAATCCTCCATCCAAATTTATTTTTCTAAAAGGATACCAATCATCTACTAGCCATATATCATTACCGTCCTGTATGGCATCTACGGGTCTATTGACGGCTGGTTCTCCTATAATCTTAACGGTATCCAAAACATCATTGCCAGCAGGAATGAAAATAACTTTTCCGCCACAATCATCCCACAAATCTGGCCCATCACATTTATATACGACCACTAGACCTTCATCATCATGGGTCATCTTTACCAATTGATGAATGGGCTCTTCAAACAGAGTATCTAAAATCTTGCTTCCGAAATCAAAAGCTAACAATTTTTCATTCATACCAAAGTACAAAGTATTGTCTAACGAACCAACCAAACCTGAAGTAAAATTAGTTGGCAATGAGGGAAACGACATTTTATGCCAAGTAGAGATATCCTGAATAGATACATCTTGTTGATTGATGGAATAAATTCCATTAGAAATAGACGCATAAATAGTATCTTGTTCTATGGTAACTCCTCTGACGGCATCTTCTGTAAAGGTTGTATAAATAACCTCTAATGAATTCGTATTAAGTGCAATCATCCCAAACCCACAACTTAGATACGCCACTCCTTCTTTGAAATAAATATCATAAATAAATTTATCTCCAAAAAAATCTTTATCCTTAATCACTGGAATATTCGTAATCTCACTCCCTTCCAAGACATCAATATTACTATTTTGATAAATAATAAAAAGCTTCTTTGAGGATTTGTCAAACTTAATAAAACGGACATCCGTATCCGAAAGCGCATTAACCAAATCATAGTATTCGACGCTCCCATCAGTTTGGTCTTTCGAGAAAACGGAATAAGGAGTTGCATAAAAAATTTTATCCTCTCCTTTGGTCACAGAAAGGGTACTATTGTAGGGTAATAGAAGTTTCCATTGACCGATTGCCCTATCATTTTGCGCAAGCAGAGAAAAAGACACTAGAAAGAAAAAAGAAAGGAGTATTGATTTGGACATATAGCTTATTTTCGACCTCAAAGAAACTAAAAAATAAGCAATTTGGTATGCACATCGACCAAATTAACAGTTTTCTGATGCTTTAAATGACAAAGAATCTACTTTGGTACTTGAAAAAAAAGATAAAAGAACCTATCTTTGAAGCAGCTAAAGCGAGTACGTAATAAATAAAAGAATATGCCCCAGGTACCAGAAGTTGAAGAAGAAGTAAAAGTTGGTCTCTTAGAAGAAGAGGATACGTCTCTGGAGACTCCTTCCGAATTGGTTGTCTATAATGACGATCACAACACTTTTGACTGGGTGATAGATTGCTTCATTGATGTCTTAGGACACTCTTCTGTCCAATCAGAACAGCTTGCTTTAATCATCCACTTCAAAGGGAAGGCCATTGTAAAATCGGGCCCCAAAAAAGATCTAAAGCCTAAAAAGGATGCTTTAGTGGACAAAGGATTGTCTGCAATCATTGAGGATAATTAGTCGCACTTTCTTTTGGGGTTTAATTTAATTTTTACTGAACTTCATGGGATAAATAGCGTTCTACCTTTATACTTCAAAGTATGATTTTTTAAGCCAAAAATCTAATAATGGCCATCGTTTGGTTACCAGATAATGAAATTACCTTTCCCCACCCTGATAGTGAGGACAATACAGATGGAATCGTTGCTGTAGGAGGGGATTTGAGTGTAGATAGGCTTCTTTTGGCTTATCGTTGGGGGATTTTTCCGTGGTATAATGCGGATGAGCCTCCGATATGGTGGTCACCTAATCCTAGGTGTGTATTGTTTCCAAAGGACTTGAAGGTACATAAAAGTATGCGCTCATACTTTAACAAAGACAAATACCAAGTAACTTATGATACCTGTTTTGAAACCATCATACGAGAATGCGGTCAAAAAAACCGTAAAGGACAAGAAGGTGAAACTTGGATCACCGAAGATTTTGTAGAAGCTTATGTCAAACTACACGAATTAGGTGTTGCGCATTCTGTGGAGGTTTGGGATGGCGAAGCATTAGTCGGAGGGCTTTATGGAATTTCTCTTGGCAAATGCTTTTTTGGGGAGTCAATGTTTGCAAAAAAGTCGAATGCCTCTAAATTTGGTTTTATCACCCTCGTCCGAAAATTAACCGAATTAGACTTTTGGCTGATTGATGCCCAAGTCGTGACCCAGCACATGCTTTCTCTTGGAGCAACAACTATTAGTCGCAAATCGTTTCTAGACTATATGAGAAGGAACAACCAGGAAAAGACTTATAAAGGTGACTGGAATTTACTATTGAATGGTATTCCTAGAACTGTGACTAAAGAAGGATAGCTTCTTTTGTACCTGTTTGGCTAGTTTTTCGTATATTCTTCTTCCTGACGGAATACCATTAAACCAACTTTAACAAAGTAATACATGAAGTATAATCGTTCTTTTGTAATCGTTTTTGCAAGTCTATCTGCGCTATTTATTTTAGGTAGTTCTTTTATGATATTTGGGGAAATTTTTCCGAAAGGCGAATTTAGATCACCCATAAAATATAAACTGTTACTTTCGGGTACTTATGGAGAATTGCGCCCCAATCATTTTCACGCGGGTATCGATATTAAGTCCCCAAATGGTCGCTCTGGTGCAGACATCGTTGCGGCTGCAGATGGTTATATTAGTAGAGTAAAAGTCAGTGCAAGTGGGTATGGCAATGTCATATACATGAACCATCCTAATGGCTATACAACAGTATATGGTCATCTGAGTAAATTCAACCCTGCCGTTGCTAAATACATCAAAAGAAAACAATACGAAAAACAAAGATTCTCTGTCAACCTCTACCCTCCCCAAGATATGTTTAAATTTAAGAAAGGTGACGTCATCGCAAAAATGGGTAACACCGGTACTTCGTCAGGACCTCATTTACATTTTGAAATCAGAGATCGACGCACCGAAGAGCCTTTAAATGCCGCTCGGTTTGGGCTTCCGCTAAAAGACAATGTTGCTCCAAAATTACATAAAATTAAGACTTACTTACTTGACAATACTTTGTTTGCCTTTGAAGAAAAAGAATGGAAAGTTGAAAAGAAAGGCAACGAATATCGCCTCAAAGGAAGAGATACTTTAATCATAGGATCTAATGAGTTTGGCTTAGCCATTAAGGCATTTGACCACATGGAAGGCTCCAGAAGTTGGAATGGCGTATATGGCATCAAGCTGCAGATGGATGGTTTTTCGGAATATGATTTTAAATTGGATCGGTTTTCATTTAAAGATACTCGGTTTGTGAATGCACATCTTGACTATGAAGACAAGGTTACCAAAAACAGCACGTACCATAGACTTTACACTTTACCCGGCAATCGCCTTAAAATCTATGATCAAAAAGGAGGTATCTTACGATTAAATGATCGCAAAGCACACCAAGTAAATATTGATGTAATGGATGCAAGCGGCAACAAATCAAAGCTAGTCTTTTGGGTAAAAAAAGGAGCATTAGCCCCCCAGCCTGCCAAAAATTTTAATTATCTTTTGGCATACGATCAACCCAATACGATCGATTATGGAAATCTAGTTTGCCAATTTAAGACTCGTACTTTTTATGAAAATATTTAC
The DNA here is from genome assembly GCA_024280135.1 of Bacteroidota bacterium. Classification (GTDB taxonomy): domain Bacteria; phylum Bacteroidota; class Bacteroidia; order Chitinophagales; family Saprospiraceae; genus HyVt-613. The sequence continues at coordinate 3,681 of JAJRQS010000036.1, forward strand.
TTTCAAGTAGGTATGACGCACAGTAGTGATCCGACAGTACTATCCCCTATTTATCAAATTCATGATTACACTACCCCAGTACAACGCTACTTCAATATCTCAATTCCTGCAGAAATGCTCACCGCAGAACAACGTGCAAAAGCATTTATCGCCTTTAGAAATAAAAAAGGTAATTGGATCAATGCTGGCGGAAAATGGCAGTTTAATAAAATGGAAGGAAAAGTAAGATCATTGGGTGAATATGCCATCTTAATAGATACAGAACCGCCTACCATTACACCTATAAACTTTAGTTCAAACATGTCTGGTGCGACCACAATGTCCTTCAAATTAAAAGATAATTTTTCCACTACTGGCAAAGGCAAATCCATGACCTATTCTGCTACTGTAGATGGAAAATGGATCTTAATGGAATATCGCTCTGGAAAATTGACTTACTTTTTTGATAGTCATGTACCTAAAGGCAAACACACCTTACGGATTTCTGCTACTGACGGACTGGGCAACAATACTGTCTTTGAAGAAGAATTTACCCGATGAGCTTGTTGTGTCCTTTGGACGTTTAATTGCGCTTTGCGCGTTTATTTGTCCTTTGGACGTTGATTTGCGCTGTTGCGCGTTTATTTGTCCTTCGGACGTTGGTACGACGAGTACTCTTTGTTGCTTCTAAGAACCAACCTTTTAAAGGAACTATGCTGCACTTTAAAACCAAAGGAGCAATAAACGCGACCGAAGGAGCAAATAAACGCGACTAAAGGGAGCAAATAAACGCGACGAAGGAGCAAAGTAAACGCGACGAAGGAGCATTTAAACGCGACCGAAGGAAGCAAATAAACGCGACGAAGGAGCACTTAAACGCGACCAAAGGAAGCAAATAAACGCGACGAAGGAGCACTTAAACGCGACCAAAGGAAGCAAATAAACGCGACGAAGGAGCAAAGTAAACGCGACCGAAGGAAGCAAATATTTTATTACCTTTGTGCATGCCAAATATTATACAACATCTAAAAGAATTACTTCAATTAGAATTAAAACACGACATCGCACTCTTTCGAGAAAAAATTGATGTGCTCTCTTTGAAAGAGAAACTCA
>JAJRQS010000037.1 GCA_024280135.1 Bacteroidota bacterium
AAAGCAGCCTGTGCACTCGTATAATTACCCTGCTCTGTCAAAATATCAGCATACAGAATTAAGCTTTTTGCTATCCAATAGTCATGACCTTGACTCTCCGTTGTAGCCTTTTGGCAAATAGAAGAAGCAATGTCTAATTCTCGGCGGATATAGTAGATATAAGCAATCAAATAACGTGCTTCAGCAGTTTGAACATTGTCACTCATACGGGTGACTTTGTTAAAAGCAATCGTAGCAGCATCGTAATTTTTATTATCAAAAGCCACTTTTCCTGAATAGAAATAAGCACCTGCTTTTTGCAATTTATCGGCATTTGGATTGTTCGCAATTTTCTCGGCCATTTCTTTTACCGCCTTTTCATCATGAATCCGATAGGCAGATTCCAGCGCTCCTTTCTGTGCATCTAACTTTTTCTCTGGTGTATTAGCAACCGCCTCCCACTTTTTATACAAACGAAAAGCCTTAGGAAAATCCTCTTTAATATTATAAGCAATAGTAGCCGCTTTTTCGACTGCTTTTAAGTAATAATTACTATTCCCTTTATCTACTATTGCTTCAAAATCAGCTAATGCTTTATCGTACTTTTTTAATTGACCGTATGATTCACCTCTATGATAATAGGCAACCAAAGCATTTTTTCCGTTCGGAAACTTTTTTAAATATTTTGTAAAACCCTTTATCGCTTTCGTATAATTTCCATTCTCAAACTGTGTCTCTGCAGAAGTAAAATTAAGCGCTTCTTTTTCAGATTCCGTAACCTTATAGCCCACAGATTCCATGTAGTCATAAAACTTGTCCGCTTGATTTAATTCACTCACATAAATCTCTTTTAAAGCATCATATGCACTTGTCGATTCGCTTGCCGAAGGGTTATTCGTAAAAACCCGCTTGTAGTAATCAGCGGCAACTTCATAGCGATCATTATTGTATTCAATTAACCCTAAACGTAATAACGCTTGGTTTATCAAATTAGACTTGCCATCGTAATCCTTCACTAATTTTTTCAAAGGAACTTTTGCTTGTGCATTTTTATCAATCTCCATGTAAGTAACCCCCGTTTGGAAAAGGGCATCATCTGCATAAGGAGAGTTCGGATAATTTTTCGCAAGATTCTCCATAGAGATCACCTTATCCAAAGTCTTACCTCTAAGTCCTTGAACGACAGCTTTTTGATACAAGGCATAGACAAAATCCGGGTAGCGTTTCTTAACCGCTTCGTCATATAGTTTGACTGATTTACTATATTTATTTTTCTTGAAATAGCAATCACCTTCTCTGACGATAGCATCTCCAAGCATCTTCGTCTTGACAAATTCGTTATCAATTAATGCAGACTGTCTTCTAATCTCTGCACTCGTTGATTGAAAATATTTCAAAGCCTTATCGTAGTTTTTCAGCTTTAAGTAGTTATATCCCTGTGTATAATTTCCAGCATAAATCGAAGATTCCTCAGGAAGATTTCCTAGGCTTTTTGCTTTCGCCAAAAACTTACCCATCTTTGATTTTGACTGTGAATATTTACCTTGCTGGTGTAATATTTCACCCTCCCACAAATAGGCTAAAGCAGTAGAATAGGGGTCATTCGCCTTAGAACGAGATTTCTCAAAAAACTTTAATGCTTGGTCCTTTTGGTGATTGTTATACAATTGAATACCTCGATATAAAGCGACTTTTTGATACGTCTCTTTCATTTTTTGAGTATTCGCCTCTGCGGGTAGATTGTCTAAAATATTTAATGCTCTGGCATAATCCCGGGTGTTCAAAAAGATTGCACTCATGAATTTTTGTGCTTCTGTGCCGTACTTTTTATTGTTTGACAATTTCTGAAAAGTACTCAAAGCATCCATGTCATATCCTAGTTCATAGGATAGTTTACCATAATTATAAAAAGCATCCATCCGCAGCTCTTGGTCAAAATCCATATTGGCCGCTTTCTTTAAAGCAATTCTCGCATCATTCTTTTTACCAATCTTAATATTACAATCCGCAAGATAGTACATAGCTAATTGCCCTATTTTTGATTTTTGCCTAGTGAGCTGCGAGAAATTCTTTATGGCTTTCTCACAATTGCCAGTGTTGTATTGCGTGAATGCCAATTGATAAAAATCCTCGGGTGACATTTTGTTTAGCTTTTTGGCAGCCGCTTCCATGTAGGGCAATGCTTTTTCAAAGTCCCCTTTGGCATAATAGGATTTACCTATTAAGAAGTTAATGTCTCCTTTCTTGCGCACATTACTAGACTTGACACGCTTAGTGGCGTACTCGATTACTTCGTCGTATTTTCCTTGGCTAAAGTAAATTTGGGCCAGGTAAAATGGAATGTGTGGCGCATACTTTCGAGAGTTCTCTACTATTTTAAAGGCAGCAGTAGCCTCGTCAAATTTGCCTCCAAAAAAAGCGATCATTCCATGATAATAGTTGGCAGGGTAGTAGTACTTACTCTCCCGGTTGGCTTTCGCTTGCGCAAAATAGGAATCAGCCTTAGTAAATTTCTTTTGAACAAAATAGCAATAGCCCATCTTAAAATTGGCCTCTGCCATCTGTGGACGGCTCAAATCTGATGGATTCAACATCGCAAAATAATTGGATGCCTCTTTATACTTCTTGCTATTATAGAAGTAGTTAGCGATTTCAAACGCTGCTTTGGCGGCAGCAGGGCTTGGAGAATTATCCGCCAGGAAGGTAGAAACTAATCTTTCGGCATCAGGCTGACCTAAATTAACCGCACATTTGGCATAATAGAGTTCAGCCTCTTTCCGCAAGGCATTCCAAGTAGGTTCGTTGACCGGTGATAACCGACCCACTGCATTTTTGAATTCATGCTGAGCCTGACCGTAGATCCCTTTTTCAAAAAAATCCATCCCTCGTTTATATGATAGATGGGCCTCATCAAAGACAGCTGTCTCTTGGCTAAACAGGGAAAAAATAAAGAAAAGGGCAAATAATGCCGTAAACATTGACTTTTTGTACATGGTGCTATTTGTTTTTGCAAGGACAATCCGTATAGGGGTACGAATTGCTGGCGATTTTACCTAATGTCTATGTATGAATAAACCTACTCATGCATAAAGCAAGGTTAATGAAGTACATAGAACTAGTTCACAAAAGTATGAGAATTATTCCTTATAGATGGTGTATTTTCCAAAAGTTTAAGATATGATCCTAAAAACTATATTTTTGGGGTAGATATTGTTTTGTCCTTTGGACGTTTATTTGTCCTTCGGACGTTTATTTGTCCTTCGGACGTTTATTTGTCCTTTGGACGTTTATTTGTCCTTTGGACGTTTATTTGTCCTTCGGACGTTTATTTGTCCTTCGGACGTTTATTTGTCCTTTGGACGTTTATTTGTCCTTTGGACGTTTATTTGTCCTTTGGACGTTTATTTGTCCTTTGGACGTTTATTTGTCCTTCGGACGTTTAGCACCTAAACGCGACCGCAGGGAGCAAATCAACGCGACGCAAGGAGCATATCAACGCGACCGCAAGGAGCATATCAACGCGACCGCAGGGAGCATATCAACGCGACCGCAAGGAGCCATGCACCTGTCTTTGAGGAAATGGAATAATGATATTATTTTTCCGAAAGGCATCATCTATCCCAAATCGAATATCACTCTTTATATCTTCAATGGAATAAAAGTGACGAGCCCAAAAAAGGACTTGAAAATGAAAACCGTTATCACCAAATTGTACTAATCGAACCTTTGAATGGGGCTTTTCGAGCACTCGGGAATGATTATTGGCCACTTCCTCCAATAGTTTTTTTACCAGTTTGGTATCACTACCATAAGAGACAAGTACTTCTACACTAAATCTAGTTCTGGTATCATGATGGCTCCAATTGATTACTTTTTGGGTGACCAATAGAGAATTTGGGACTATCATGGATATGTCATCTCGTCCCTTTACTACTGAGGTTCGAAGACCGATTTGGGTGACTCTTCCGACTCGTGTGATGCCACTTGCCTTGGCGCGCCTGCCATTGCGAGCAACGCCAGCACTGGATTGCATCTCTACCCAATCCCCAACTTCGACAGAACGTTCAAATAACAACAAAATGCCTGAAAAGACATCATTGAAGGTTTGTTGTAACCCTAGTCCTACACCTACCAATAAAGCCGCAGCACCACCCCAAAGTAGGGTTAAATTAAGCCCCATTGCACTCAAAGCAAACAAAAAAGCGAGGGTGTAGATAAAATAAGAAAGTAGTCTATTTATGGCGTATCGATTACCTTCATCTAGCTTTTTAGATGTACTTCTGCCGTAGTAACTTGCCAAAACAATTTCGGTCATGACCCAACCTAATACGCGTGCCCCAACCAACATCAAGGCTGCCATTAAAATTCCAGAGAGCTTGATATAGGTATTCTTAAAAGTAAATAGCGTATAGTCTATATCCAACATGTCTAACAGTATCAAAGCTGCTAGTAAAATAACTAAAACTCGAATTTGTCCTTTAGAAGTTTTAGTTTGTCTAGTGTTTTGCTCTTCGATAGCTACTGACTTGACCGTACTCAAGTAG
>JAJRQS010000038.1 GCA_024280135.1 Bacteroidota bacterium
CGGTCGCGTTTATTTGCTTCCTTTGGTCGCGTTTAAGTGCTTCCTTCGGTCGCGTTTATTTGCTTCCTTTGGTCGCGTTTATTTGCTTCCTTCGGTCGCGTTTAAGTGCTTCCTTTGGTCGCGTTTAAGTGCTCCCTTTGGTCGCGTTTATTTGCTTCCTTCGGTCGCGTTTATTAGCTTCCTTCGGTCGCGTTTATTTGCTTCCTTCGGTCGCGTTTATATGCTCCCTTCGGTCGCGTTTATTTGCTCCTTCGGTCGCGTTTATTTGCTTCCTTCGGTCGCGTTTATTTGCTATCGAGTCACGGACGTAATCATACTCTTAATTCGCGTAATTTGTGCTAATTCGTGTCCAAACCACGTGGGAGTAGATAAACGCGCAAAGCGCACATAAACGCGCAAAGCGCACATAAACGCGCAAAGCGCACATAAACGCTCGAAGCGCACATAAACGCTCGAAGAGCACATAAACGCGCAAAGCGCACATAAACGCGCAAAGCGCTATCTATCTAATAGATTTATCCAATAATGACAAGCTGCCTTTGGCAATACGGGAAGTAGAGTCTATTGGGATGGCATGAATAGATCTTGCTTGTTGTAATTGAAATTTCAATTCACTGATTTCCTGTTGGGCTTGCAGGGATATTTCCGTAAGGGACTTTAGTTTTAATTGAAGGCTTTCCATTTCGGCTTGGTTTTGTCTGATATTTTCCGCAAGGCGCTGGCTCTTCATTAATTGTACATTATAAGACTCTTTGTATTTTTCTACTTCTTCTTGTAAAAGTGTCCTATCTGCACCAAAATTGTCTGCAAGGCTAGCCGTATCCTTCTTTTCCTTTTCTACCTCTAATACTAAATGGGTTAACTTATCAACTAACTTCTGGCGAATTAACCAAGCCGCAATAAAACCCAAAATAGCTGCACCCAGTAATAGGATGAAAATGATGATGGTGTTGGGAACATCCATGAATTACTTATTTTTATCGATTGTTGTTTTGCACAAGAGGAAATCCTTCGTTGGATTGCTATTGTGTTTTTTTGGATACGTCTTTAATGGGCTTTTGTTACCCATCATGCCCATTGGTTTACAGATTTTTGAGTTTAACCAATAAGTTCCGCCTAGTATCCAGATGATTAGGAAAAGTAGGACAAAATATATTTTGAGGTCTTTCATGTTTTGTTTTTGATAGTTTCGACAATAGTCCTACTAATACGAGAGACTTGTTTGTTTCCCTATTGCATATTTTTAGATTTTGTAGCTTAAACAACTTCGAATAATTACTGCAAATGAAGCGCAAAAAATTAACACTATAACTTTGATTTTACTACCTTTGTGTTGGATTATGGATGGCAAGGCTTATCTCCCCATTTTTGCCTTTGTCTTTTATCCACCTTTTGAATAAAATACATAACAATGGCAACTACAGCTGATATACGCAATGGAATTTGTCTCGAACTTAATGGGAAGACATACGCAGTTTTGGAATTTTTAAAGTTCCAATCGGGGCGAGGACCTGCATTTGTTCGGACAAAATTAAAAGATCTAGCGTCTGGAAAGGTCGTCGATCACACCTTTAAAAGCGGTCATAAAATTGAAGAAGTTCGTGTGGAAAGACGAAAGTACCAATTTTTATATGAAGATGACATTGGATTGAACTTGATGAACCAAGAGACTTATGATCAGATCACCATCGATAAGAATATGGTAGCGAATGCAAATCTTCTGAAAGAAGGAGATGTCGTGGACGTATTGTTTCATTCCGTAAAAGAAATCCCATTGACCGTTGAATTACCACAATATGTGGTTTTGGAAGTAACATACTCAGAGCCTGGAATCAAAGGAGATACGGCAAACAACGCCCTTAAAAAAGCTGAAATGGAAACAGGAGCGACGATAATGGTGCCGTTATTTGTTAATCAAGGGGATCTCATTAGAATTGATACATCCTCAGGAAATTATATGGAAAGAGTAAAAAAATAGTCAATGATGACCTATAAAGAAATAAAAGACCTTATCAAACTCATCGATGAATCCAATCTTTCGGAATTCAAGATGGAAAATGATAACTTCAAAATCACAGTGCGTACAAAAGATTATGTCACTGGAAAGTCCACGACAATCATTCAACAACCTGATAGGATGATGGCTGCACCCCAACCCCTAGTTACTCCAGTAGCAGCAGCTCCTGTCGAAACTAAAGCAGGAACAGAGAAGAGCCAGGACATCAACTATTTAGAGATTAAATCTCCAATTGTAGGAACATTCTATCGTTCTCCTTCGCCAGACAAACCCCCATACTTTAAAGTGGGAGATAGCGTGAATGCAGGCGATGTGGTTTGTATTGTGGAAGCTATGAAGTTGTTCAATGATATAGAGAGTGAAGTAAGTGGTAAAATAGTGAAAGTAGTAGTAGAAGATGCTTCACCCGTTGAATATGACCAAGTGCTTTTTTTAGTAGATCCAAACGGATAAAGTTAATAGCACATGTTTAATAAGATATTAATTGCCAATAGAGGAGAGATTGCTTTGCGAATCATCAGAACCTGCCAGGAAATGGGCATCAAAACCGTTTCTGTATATTCCACAGCTGATAGAGATAGTTTGCATGTACGTTTTGCAGATGAATCTGTGTGTATTGGGCCACCAAATTCTACAGAGTCTTATTTGAACATCCCAAGCATCATGGCTGCTGTTGAAATCACCAACGCAGATGCCATTCACCCTGGTTATGGATTCCTTTCGGAAAATATTGAATTTGTGAAGATATGCGAGCAGCATGGTGTCAAATTTATTGGACCCACTTCTAAGCAAATGGCTAAAATGGGGGATAAGATTTCAGCGAAAGCCACCATGATAAAAGCAGGCGTACCTGTAGTGCCCGGATCAGAAGGTCTTTTGAAGTCTGTTAAACAAGGTCAAAAAATAGCGAAAGAAATTGGATATCCTGTCATGCTGAAGGCAACGGCCGGAGGAGGAGGAAAAGGTATGCGCTTGATCTGGAAAGAGGAAGAATTTCAAGAGGCTTGGGATAGTGCAAGGCAAGAGTCAAAAGCAGCCTTCGGTAATGATGGAATGTATATTGAGAAATTTGTGGAAGAACCCCGACATATAGAAATTCAAATAATCGGAGATCAACATGGTAACGTTTCTCACCTTTCGGAAAGAGATTGTTCTATCCAACGCAGGCATCAAAAGCTAGTTGAAGAAGCCCCATCTCCCTTCATGACTAAGAAACTACGTAAAGAAATGGGCGCAGCGGCCAAAGCTGCCGCTTCTATTATTAACTACGAAGGAGTGGGTACTATAGAATTTTTAGTGGATAAATATCGAAAGTTCTATTTTATGGAAATGAACACCAGAATTCAGGTGGAACATCCTGTTACAGAAGAAGTTATTGGATATGACTTGATCAAGGAACAAATTAAAGTGGCTGCAGGAATCCCAATTTCGGGAGATGATTACATGCCGAAGATGCATGCAATAGAATGTAGAATTAACGCAGAAGACATCTTTAATGGTTTTAGACCAAGCCCAGGTAAAATAACTTTCTTGCATCTGCCTAAAGGTCATGGCATCCGAGTAGATACCGCTGCTTATGCTGGCTATACGATTTCACCCTTTTATGACTCTATGATCGCAAAGTTGATTTGTAGGGCTAGAACGCGTGAAGAGTGCATCCAAAAACTAAGTAGAGCGCTAGATGAGTTTTATGTAGAAGGCATACATACAACTATTCCTTTTCACAAGGCTTTGATGAAAGATGAACGCTTTATTAAAGGTGATTTTAATACCAGCTTTATGGAAGACTTTAAGATGCCTACGGAAGAGGATAATAAAAATAGTAAGTTTTAAGGCTTTGGTTCCTTTCTCTTGGTTGGCTATTTGACAATCTTGGCAAATTTATCCACAACTTTGCTTGTTTTTCGCTATATTTGATGTCTGAACTAAAATCCTGATTATGAGAGCAAGTTTAATTTGTCTAATTTTCTCTGTTTTTGCTACATTTCTAATGGCGCAGCCCACCATTTCTAATGCTTATTTTGTATCCGCTGGTGACATCTTGGAGACTAGGGTCGATGATAATCCAGATGCTTCCATCCAAGTATTAGGGACAGGCTCGCAAACTTGGGACTATTCGAATTTAAGTTTTCAAGGTGAAGCAAAACGCGATAGCTTTTTTGACGCAAGTGTAGGAATTTATAGTGCCGATTTTCCGGATGCAGAATTAGTGCAGATTATCAATGGGGTCGAGTTTTATATTAATGTGACACCGACCGTCCAAGAAATAATAGGGTATGCTGGAATGGCTCCTGGTGGCGTAGGAATAGAAACTTCTGCGGGATATGATCAACCTTCGGTATTTCGGTCTGCTCCCTTAAAAGCATTTGGTACTTATGATTTTAATTCCTTAGTATCTCTTGCAGTTGCCGTAACAGAGCTGCCAGA
>JAJRQS010000039.1 GCA_024280135.1 Bacteroidota bacterium
AAAAAACGCAAAAAACGCAAAAAGCCAAAAAAGAAGAAATCCAAAAAGAAAAAAAGCAAGTCCAAGAAGGTCAAAAAGAAGAGGAAGCTGACTAAAGAGGAAATGAGGGAGCGGTATCGAAAGAGGAAAAGAGAGGCAGAGAATGAGGGGAAGAAAGACGTAAAAAAAGAGGTGTTGGTAAAGAATAATAGCCAAAAAAAGAAGAAAAAGAAGAAAAAGAAGGAAGAGACGGATGATGAAGGAAAAAAGAAATATGGTTTATTTAAGCACAAACCGGCTTATCAAAAAGGGCAAATTTGGCTGGCGCGAAATTATACCCAAAGAAAGATGTATGAGGATGCGGGCTACGTATTAAGAAGATTGGAGAATAGCCAAGATGTTTTTAAGAAGTTGAAACCAGAAGTTGCGAAAGCGAAAGCGGATTTACTACTCAAACAGGGTAAATACAAAGAAGCGATTCCTGCATTAGAGGAAGCGGTTAGTCTCATCAAGAAGAAGAAAAAGAAAACTAGATTGCTCTATATCTTGGGGCAATTGTATCAAAAAAATGGACAAGAAAAGGAGGCATTGGACGCTTTCGCAAAAGTAGTGAAGTATAAACCCAACTATGAAATGACCTTTTCTGCCAAGATGAATGTAGCTCTAAATGCTTGGTTGTCAGGCTCTAGCACCGCAGAAGAAGCGATAGGTGCACTTGAAAAATTACTAAAAGATAGTAAGAATAAGGACTACAAAGATCAGTTGTATTTCACGCTTGCCAAATTATATATGAAGCAAGGAAATGAAGCCAAGACCATTGCAGCCTTAGAAAATTCTTTAGAAAATAATAGTGGGAATCGTGCTCAAACAGCCGAGTCTAGCTTGATGCTGGCAGATTTGTATTTTGCGAAAGCTAAATTTATTGAGGCAAAAGAATATTATGATATGGCGTTGTTGGCGATGAATAAGTCGGATGAACGCTATGATCAAGTGGCTAATTATAGCCAGAACCTCACCGGTATTGCCACTAATTTGGCGATTATTCAAAAGCAGGATAGTTTGTTGACTTTTGCGGCCAAACCCAAAAGTGTACAACGTGCTCTTGCCATCAAAATGCTAGAAGAAAAATTTGCTGCAGAGGCAATTGCAAAAGCGGAGGCAGAAGCAAAAAACATTAATGCAAAAGCAAAAACTAGTACCAATACAAGTATTGGGGTCAAAAGTACCTTCTTCGCTTATGATCAGTCCAAAGTAAAAAAAGGTAAGCGGATTTTTGAAAAAAATTGGGGAGACAGACCTTTACGAGATAATTGGAGAAGGTCAGCTAGCCAAAGTCTGGCAGCTGCTGATACGGAGAGTGCAACGACTGAAGCAGAGAATTCTTATTCAGAGGCAGACATCAACTCCATGCTCGAAGGTATTCCAAATACGGAGAAGCAAAAGACAAAAGCTAATGGTCTTATTTATCAGGCGATGTTTGACCTTGGGGTATTATATCGGGATAGATTAGAATCACCCAAGCGGTCTTTGACGGTCTTGGAGGAGATGCTCAAGCGCTACCCAGATTCTACAAAGAATGAATTGGATGCTTATTATTATGCTTATTTGTCTAGTGGGGATTTGAGTCTTACGACCAAAAAGAAGCAGTATTATGATTTGATTTTGGGAAAATATGCTAATTCTAAATTTGCAAGAGTATTGCAAGATCCGAATTACTTGAATGAACTGAATAAAAAAGAGAATCAAGTTAATGCATATTTTGATGAAACGTATGCGCTATATAAGGCAGAACAATATCAAAAGGCTAGTGCTAGAGTAGCCAAAGCGAAGCAATTGTTTGGTCCTAAGAATCCTTTGGAAGCAAAGTTCTCTTTGTTGAGTGCAATGTTGGGTGGGGCAATGAATGGCCGCAAAGAGTATGTCATTGGATTGAAACAAGTAGTGGCAAGATATAAAAATACAGCGGAAGAAAAGCGGGCCAAAGAAATATTAAGAGTGCTTGGAGAGGATTTGGGTCGTGGAGTAGGTAGCGTGGGAAAAGCTTCGACGAAGACAAAAGTAAAAAGTAAATTTGCAGAGGGGATGACCCGTTCTCATTTCATGTTGGTTTCATTGCCAGAAGGCTCAGTGGTCAATGATATTAAGAAAGCAATTAGTAATTTTAATAAGAAAAATTTTAAATTACAGCATTTTCGTATTTCAAGTATCTTCTTAGGATCTAATATTAAGAATCCAATACTAGTAATTCGTAAGTTTAAGAATGGAGAAAAGGCTATGACTTACTATGAAAGCATAGTCTCGGACAAAGACCTAAAATCCTTTATCTCTTCTGCCAAGATTTATCCAATCACACAGGCAAATTATCGTAAGATCTTGCGTCAAAAGAGCTTGGACGGTTATGAGGAGTTTTTTGAAAATACTTATAAGTAAGCGATTAGATGGAGTATTGTCAGCTTAATTATAAGCGTTTTGGAGATAAAGGTTCTGTGGTTGTTATCTTGCATGGCTTGTTTGGGATGTTGGATAATTGGAAGACATTTGCCCGACAATTGTCGAAAGAGCATATCGTTTACATTGTCGATTTGCGTAATCATGGCAAGTCATGCCATTTAGACGAAATGGATTATACTATCATGGCGGAAGATGTCAAGACCTTCTTAGAGGAGCATTCTTTAACGCAGGTTCATTTGATGGGCCACTCTATGGGTGGAAAAGTAGCGATGAAGCTGGCTTTAAATCATTCAGCGTTAGTAGAAAAATTGATTGTAGTCGATATTGCCCCTAAAAAGTACAAACCGTCTCACCTTCCGATTTTTGAGGCGCTGATGTCTATTGATTTAACCCAACCAACCGAAAGACGGAAAGTAGCGGATCAGCTTTTGCAAAAAATCGGCCACCCCTCGATTGTACAATTTCTGATGAAGAACCTAAAACGTGAAGGGGATCAACTCTATAGTTGGAAATTTAATTTGCCAATAATTAGACATAATTACGAAAAAATAATTGACCAAGAAAAATTTTCTGGTGTATATAAGAAACCAGTCCTTTTTGTAAAAGGTAGTACTTCATCCTATATTTTGCCAGACGATGAGCAGAAGATAACGGAGCTATTTCCTAAGGCTACGATTCAAGAAATAAAGAAAGCGGGGCATTGGGTCCATGCAGAGCAACCCAAAAAACTATTAGAAACGGTAAGTGTTTTTTTGAATACCTAAGTTTATTAATGTATTACTAACTGTCTATTAAGCTAATCGAGTGTTAAAACTGGCTTTCTGATTTTGTTTGCTGATATATTATTTGTACCTTTGTAATCCCACAAAACTGATTGATGTTTTGTTGTAAAACGAATCATCCAGTATAATTTTGCGTATAACGCAGTTGCACTTGACACTTAAATCGATATTCTTAATGCGTAAGCTATTACTCTTCTTTGCCCTGCTGCTAACTCAATCGTTGGTTGCACAAAATTTTAGGGTTTCGATCGCTACATACGTGGCCAAAGAAACACCCAAAGCCATCCAAGAGGCTGGTATAACAGGTGTGTTTAGAAAAATAGACCAGAACAAATTGTATCACTATTACATTGGTGATTATGATACTGAAGAGGAAGCTGACGAAGCACGTTTAGTTCTTTTACAAAAAGGTTTTGTAGATGCGAAAGTGATTGATTTGGAAGAACAAAAACTATGGTGCGGTTCTCCTTGTCCGTATTTTGTCAATGACTTTGTGTATAATCATATTGGTTCTGATGGACTGATGGTGGGGTCCATATTCTATTTGAACGGCGGAAGCCATCTCACCAATAACGGCAAAAAAACAGTAAGTGAATTTGCCAAAATTTTAAAGCGAAATCCGGATTTTAAAATCCATCTAGGCGGGCATACAGACTCCTCTGGATCTGCAGCTTCTAATATCTACTATGCTAAGCAACGCCTAAGCAAGGTGAAAGAACAGCTGCTCAGGTACGGCATCAATACAAAAAAGATTAGTGGAACCGTCTTCGGCGAATCGATGCCTTTGGGCGGTGAAAAAAAATATGACCGCCGTGTTGTTTTAGTAATCTTAGATGCTTCGGGTCAGGTCGTCAGCCGTAATCGCGCAACCCTCCGAAACTTTAGCGCTCCAATTGCTCGTAAAAAGTAGGTTGCTCCCTTTGGTCGCGTTTATGTGCTCCCTTTGGTCGCGTTTATGTGCTCCCTTCGGTCGCGTTTATGTGCTTCCTTCGTCGCGTTTATTTGCTTCCTTCGGTCGCGTTTATTTGCTCCCTGCGGTCGCGTTTATTTGCTTCCTTCGGTCGCGTTTATTTGCTCCCTTTGGTCGCGTTTATGTGCTCCCTTTGGTCGCGTTTATGTGCTCCCTTTGGTCGCGTTTATGTGCTCCCTTTGGTCGCGTTTATGTGCTCCCTTCGGTCGCGTTTATGTGCTCCCTTTGGTCGCGTTTATGTGCTCCCTTCGGTCGCGTTTATGTGCTCCCTTCGGTCGCGTTTAGATGATCCATGTACCTGCTAATTCAAAAGGATGGTTTATCTAGAAGCATTAAAGCGCCCAGATCGTGTATGTCCCCGACCTCAAAGCCACTGTCCCCAAGGAATCTTAGCTAAAATCAATAACAATGCGATACCATAATAAATGGCAATCGTTTTGAATTTTCTCTTGTCCGTTCCGGCTTTCTTGTGCTTTGAAAATCCAATAGTGATTAGGATAATTGCGATAATCATGACCAATGGATGTTCCATGACTTGATCTCTGTGTAGGCTTTCTCCCATGATAGATTTAAAACCATTTGTTTTCATGGCTTGATAGCCAGCCGAAACAAAATACACGCCAAGACCGAAGAGCAACTGGAAATGAGCAGCGATAAGCCCAACAAGGCTTAATGTCTTATCTTTCTTTTCAAATTTCTTGTTGGAAGTTAGACCAATAATGGCATTAACTAAAGCGATGACAATGGCTAGTAAAATAGCCCATGCCCATACAGAGTGTAACATTTTAATCATGATCTTTTGTTTTTGTTCGATTCTATATTTCTACAACAGCGCTAAATCAATTTAGTTTGTGATGGGCTCGATACTTTTTAAGCAAGTCAATGGGATGCGCTTTATTTCCTTTAAAATCTAAGAACCGAACTGCAAATGAATAGGCAATATCAAAGACAGGACCATCAGGGTAGTATCGGTCCCGGGCATCGTGTACGTATTTCATCATCAGGAATCCATCAAACCAAGCAAAGAACCTTTTGACAAAGGCAGCTTGATCGCTCGTATGTTTTTGAATTTCTAGAATCCTGGGTACAAAATTATTTTCCGCAAGGAAGGCTTGAATGGCTTTTGGAAGGGCTTGCGCAAAAACAATTATTTCTTGCTCGGATAGATTCCAAAGCAAAGGGATTTGGTCTATCATCTCCTTGGCTTCTTCAAAAATTACCAGTTGATGTGTCTTCAAAACGGGATTATCCAATAATTGCCCCATTGCGCGCCCCGTCCCAAAAGGAACTCTATCAGAAATACGGGTGGAGGGATAGACGGTAGTCTTCGTTAAGTCGCCAAGCGTACCCTTACGGGCAAATTTTTGCAAAAAATAAAAATCTTCCCCGGCTTTTCGTTTGTTCATGCCACCTTGTTTTTGATAGGCAAGATGCCGTACAGCCATTGAAGACCCTACCGTCTGAAAAGCTGTAGGAAGACCTGCCTTGCGTTGGGCTTCGACGAAATAGCGTAAATGCAACTCGTACTGAATGATGGCATTTTGTTCTGCTTCGTCTGTCGGTAATGGATGCTCAAAGTGTATAGAGGCAGCTTCTTTCTTTGGGTTTTGGGCAAAGAAATTGGCTAAGGCTTGAAAGTAATTTGGGGCAACGGTACTGTCACCATCCATGGCGACCAATATTCCATCTGGATTTTCCGAAAGGGTAAACAAATGAGTGCCATCATCCATCAGAATTTTTCTAGCAAGACCTACGCCTGCGTGTTTTTTGGGTAAGACGATAAGGCGAGCCTGAAGCTTGAATCGACTTGATTCTAGCTCGTGTTGTGCTTGCGCAAAAAAAGCAAATTGGGTTTGATTTGCCTCTTTGATAGCGGCTTCGGCTTGTTCGGAATGATTAAAAAGCACCAAAACTAAAACATGGCCTGCAAAATGTTCAGCACTCTGCTTTAAAGAAGACAAAGTTTGGGCAAGATGTGGTTCGTTTAGTACAGGAATACACACAATCAGGTCAGGGCAAAAACCAGAATACTCAAATAGTGGGGCGATAAAACGATGTTTATCTAAATAACTTTTCATGGACACTTAATCTTATGGTTCAAAACCTCAATATCGCTAAAATGTTTTAGACACTACACGCGTATAAGATTACAGAAAAGTAAAATAAATACTTGCTTTTAGGACATAAAGATGTACCTTTATCCCATAAAATAACTAGACCTATGGCTCATAAAGGAAAATTATACTACACTATTAGCGAAGTAGCTGACCAATTAAATATCACGAAGTCTGTCATCAGATATTGGGAGAATGAATTTTCATTTATTAAACCTCATCGCAATAATAGGGGAGAACGAAAATTTACCGACCAGACCATCAGCGAATTGCGTATCGTTCACCATCTGGTAAAGGACAAAGGATTTACCATCAGTGGTGCTAAAAAAGAACTCGCAACGAACAAAGAGTATCATCTCAAAATAGAACGAACAATCGTTGCATTAGAATCGACTAAGAATGGCCTTCAAAATTTGTTAGAAAAAATCGATAAATAAATTAATGAACCTCGCTGTCATTGATTTAGGTAGTAATACTTTTCATTTGTTAATCGTACGTGCTGAAGGTAATGGCTTTGTAGAGCTTTATCGAGAACGTATTTATGCTCGTTTGGCAAGATCGGGTATTGGAATGATTTCGGATATTGCTTTTAGTGAAGGACTAGACACTATACAGCATTTTAAAGAGATTATTGACCAGTATCAAGTATCAAATACAAAAGTCGTAGGAACGGAGATGTTGAGGCTTGCGCCAAATGGAGCTCAGTTTGTCCAAAAGGTTAAAGACTTGACAGGGTTTAATATTGAAATCATTTCAGGTGAAAAGGAAGCTGAATATATTTATCAAGGTGTCCGACAGTCCTACCCGGATGACACTTATTTGATAATGGATATTGGCGGAGGGAGTGTTGAGTTTATCATTGTTGAAAAAGGGGTTAGACATTGGTTGACTAGCCTACCCATAGGAATTGCCGTTTTATATTTTCAATATGAGCACAGTGACCCAATAAAGCCAGAAGAATTATTAAATATTGATGCTTTTCTTACACAGAAATTGAAGCAATTAAGAGAGCAACTACTCAATCATAATATTGAGGTATTAGTGGGTGCATCAGGTGTGTTTGAGACCTTTTTTGATGTGGAGGGGGTTTCTTTGAACGCTTACTTGGAAGCAGGGGATTTTAAAAACAAACTAGGTTTATTGACTCATTCAACATTG
>JAJRQS010000040.1 GCA_024280135.1 Bacteroidota bacterium
TCCACTAACTTGGAGTCTTCCAAAAATGCTATTTCTACTTCGGTGGGTGATGAATTAATCACTAATTCTTTGCTAATCATCTTCCACATTTATTTAGTGCAGAGATCTAGATAACATAACCTTCTATAGTGAAGGATATACCAATAGGGTTTACCTAATATCATAGTTAAACCAGCTAAAGGGCGCTTTTAAAAGCTATCTATAAATAAGTAGAGTGACAACACCTTAGGCTCTGTTTCAAGGTATTGTGGAAAAGGTAAGCCCTAAAGTCTCTTATTGTATAGGGTTTTAGGCAATCTTATTCGTATAGATTTGCACTAAAGCGAATTTACTTTCGCAAAGGCTTACTTTATTAATGGACATCAATCCTTGATTGAGCCCAATAGATCGTAATGATCTAATTCTCTTTACTTCCAACTTACCATAGGATAAGTCTTGGGCGAAGCCACTCTTTTTATCTCTGCTGAGATAAAAAATATTATTTCTTTGTCTTATGGCGATTCTTACGGAGTCTTTTTTTCCGTTTGTGTGTCGCTATTTTATGACGTTTTCTCTTTTTACCACTTGGCATAAAACCGTATTTTTGATTATAGAATTGAATTTATTCGCTAGAAAACTCAACTAAAGTTAAACTATTTATTTGGTCGGTAACGCCTTTACTTTTTGACGAACACTTTCCACAAATATTTTGGCTGGTTTAAAAGAAGGTATGTAATGTTCTGGTATTACAATAGACTTCCCTTTTTTGATATTTCTACCTATCTTTTTGGCTCTCTTCTTAATGACAAAAGAACCAAAACCACGGATGTAAATATTCTCTCCACCTTCCAAAGTATCTTTGACTTCGTCAAAGAAACTTTCCAAAGTTACTAAAACGTCCACTTTTGCGACGCCTGTCTTCTCTGAGATGGATGCAATAAGGTCTGCTTTTCTCATTACTAATTGATTTTAAACCAGTTATCAAACAATTGCTACTTGTTTTCTAGCAGTGTGCAAAGGTCGGTTTTTTTTAGTTAAGAATAAAGTCCAAAATGGATTCTTTTACTAAGAAAACCGATTATCCGCTGTTAGGCTAGTAAAACAAGGCTTTTTTCTTTGTTGATTCCAAAAACTGTTTTTTGAAATCAATCTTACAGGTTAGATTAAATGGTCATCGCGGTCGATATTGTTTCGTTGATGCTAGATTTGACTCTTCCCTATGCTCGCAAAGGTAGAAATTTATTTTTACAATACAAAAAAAATTATTCATAAACTTCACAATTGCAAAGATTTACGTGCCCCAAACAAAAAAGGTTGCATCTTTTTACCCGGCTTCTTCAGAAACGGTTAACTTTGCCCTTCAGCCTATCAAAGGTTGTACACCACTTGATTAAAGTGTGTGTTTTCTTCTTTAAATACAGTTCTTATGCTCTTTTCAATGACGGGTTTTGGTCGTTATGAACACAAATCCCCCGACAAAACCGTTTCTGTCGAAATAAAATCTCTCAATAGCAAAGGTTCAGACATTAGGGTGCGTTCTTCGATGAGGTTGGGTGATAAGGAGATGACCTTGCGGAAAATGATTACGGATACGCTTCAAAGAGGTAAAATTGATGTCATCATAGAAGTAGAAAAATTAGAAGACGATGCCAATCACTCCATCAAT
Organism: Bacteroidota bacterium; assembly: GCA_024280135.1. Lineage (GTDB taxonomy): Bacteria > Bacteroidota > Bacteroidia > Chitinophagales > Saprospiraceae > HyVt-613. The sequence goes on from JAJRQS010000040.1 coordinate 1,646, forward strand.
ATTCCGCTTTTTAAGCAATACCACCAGATTTTACAGTCACTTAGCACGGAGTTAAGCATCAATGACCCCAATATGCTACAAGCTATTTTGAGGATCCCTGCGGTCGTGGATTCTAGTAATGCACTGATCTCCGATGAAGATTGGTCGGATATTAAAGTTTGCTTTGATAATGCTGCTAAGTCCCTGAAGTCCTTTCGGCGAAATGAAGGAAACAGCATCCGCAAAGACTTTGAAGAGAGTGTCCAAAAAATCAGTCAAGCCCTCGTCGATGTGGAAAAATACGAACAAGGGCGAATAGACAAACAAAAAAATCGCCTAGAGAAGTTGCTTGCCGAGCATCTAGGCTCCGAAAATATCGACGCCAATCGCTTTGAACAGGAAATTCTTTACTTTCTGGACAAAATAGATATTTCGGAAGAAAAAACTCGACTGGCTAAGCATTGTCATCACTTCCTAGAAAAACTGAATGACAAGAAAAGTCATCGCAAGGGGCGTGTATTGGCTTTTATTTCGCAAGAAATGGGGCGCGAGATCAATACACTTGGTGCCAAAGCAAATTCTTCTGATATGCAGGTTCTGGTGGTAAAAATGAAAGAGGAATTGGAAAAAATTAAAGAACAAATCCTGAACACACTTTAGTATGTCAAAATTAGGAAAAAAAACCATAGCCGTAACAGCTCCTTCTGGCGCAGGCAAAACAACCATCGTTCGACATCTAATGGCGTATTTTCCAGAAATGGCCTTCTCTGTGTCCGCCACTACACGCAAGAAACGACCGAACGAAAAGGATGGGCAAGATTATTTCTTCCTTTCGGAAACGGCATTCAAACAAAAAGTAAAAGAAGGGGCTTTTGTAGAATGGGAAGAGGTCTATCCAAATGTTTTTTATGGGACACTAAAGTCTGAAGTAGAACGTGTCCAGAATCTAGGCAAAGTTGTGGTCTTCGATATTGATGTGAAAGGAGCCGTTAACCTAAAGAAGGCATTCAAGAGCTCTTGTATGACCATGTTTATCAAACCACCCAGTATTGAGACCTTGCGGGAAAGGCTAACGAATAGGCACACAGAAGACGAAAAAGCAATTGACAAGCGTATTGAAAAAGCGGCTTATGAGATGTCTTTTGAAGATAAATTTGACATCACGTTGACCAATGACATTTTAGAGAAAGCACTTATAAATGCAAAAACTATTGTAAAAGCTTTTTTTAATCTAAAATTACCTTTATAATTGCTCTTAAATAATTCTATATATGCCATTATCAGTCACAGAAGGAATAGAAATAAGCGTAACCCCTAGGTTTGAAACGCATGAATCTAACGTCAGGTTAGAGAAGTATGTCTATAGTTATGAAGTGACCATCACAAATACTAATAACTTTCCGGTCCGGTTGACCAAAAGGAAATGGCGCATTTTTGATGCAAGTGGTAATATTAGCTTTGTACAAGGGGATGGGGTAATTGGATTAAGCCCAGTTATTCAGCCAGGCGCATCTCATCAATATAATTCGTGGGCACAAATACAAGCCCCACTCGGGACTATGTCAGGCTCTTACCTCATGGAAAAAGAAAATGGAGATAGCTTTTGGGTCGAAATCCCTGAATTTGACTTAGTATTCCTTGGGAAATTAAACTAACCTATTAAAAATAGCCTTATTGCGGATACTAATCCCTTTCATGCATCATGAACGGCTATGGATTTTGTCAATGGAGATCGGAATCAACTATTCATGATTGGTGCGGCTTTAACAGCTTCTTTATGCTCTAGTGTTCTTATTTTTTATTATATTTGCCTAGCAGATTGACGCAAAACTACCCATAATAACAAAATATAATAAATTCTTTGGGCAAATTGTTAAATAATCGTATATTCACCACTGAAGAACACATCTTAGATGTAAGAGATGTTTCAGCAGAAAACTGCTGATTACATGCTGAAATCAGAGTAAAGCGGAAGGAAGCTGCGGCTATAAACAAGTTATCTTTTATCATAAAGATAAAATTTTACTCACCAAGAAAAAGAGTCCAAAGATTATAATAGAATTAAAATCGGAGGAGAATGAAGTTTATCAGCAATAGCGGCAAAAGATACGGAGATGCGTTTTGCCGTTTAGGAA
>JAJRQS010000041.1 GCA_024280135.1 Bacteroidota bacterium
TCTAATTGTTTGTTGACTAGTTTAGTTTCTACTTCATCCATTTTTTTGATGAGTTCTTGTAGTCCTTTGTCCCCTTTTCCTTGACCTTCTTTATCTTGTTCGAGCTTGCGCAAAGCCTCCCTAAGAGCTGCTTGTTTTGCGGCCATTTTGGCAAATTCTTTACTAGAACCCCCTTTGCCATTTTTTAATTGTTGGCGCATTTTTTCCATTTGTTTGTTCAGGCTCTTTTGACCTTCTCCGATTTTGTCCATCGGTACTTTTCCGTTTTTGCCTTTTCCCTGCCCGGGTTTGTTGCATTGTTGGCTTCCGGGCATAGAAGAGGCCATTTGTTGTTGCATTTGTTCCATTGCCTCGCTTAGCATTAGGGCTAAGTCATTGAGGTTTTTCATGGTTGCGTGCTGGTTTTGTTCTGCTCGGTTTACTTGCCGTTCTTCCAATTGAGCTAAGGATGCTTTGACTCCTTTCTTTACTTCGGAGACTTTTTCTAGCACAAACGATTCGATATTTTCATTTCGCTTAGCGAGCGCTCGGAGACTATCTTCTACGATTTTAAAATCGTCTTTTAATTTGAATTGGTTTTTGACTAGCTTGGTGTATCTTGGGGTGTTCGTAGATACTTGTCCAAACTCATCTTTAATGTCTTCTTGGTCATAAGAAAGGGTGACTAAATTTTCGAGAATTTGACGCAAGGTCTTCATGTCTTCTTCGTTTTGTTGAGCTTGACCATCCATCATAGAAGAAGACATTTTACCTGCCATTTTTTTCATTTTTTCGGCAGCACTTTTTTGTGATTTGGATGCCTTATTATTTTCTTTTTTATCTAGCTGCTCTTGGCTATCTTCCATGTCTTCTTGGATGTCGTCCATTTCTTCCTCTTGCTTTTCCATCTCCATGGGGCGCTCCAATTCTTCATTCTTTTTTTCCAATTCTTTTTGCTTCTTTTCGAAGTCTTCCATTTTCTTATTGAGCTCTTCTTGATCCTTCTTTAGTTCTTCGGAAGACTTTTCATTTTTCTCCGTTTCTTCCGCTAATTTTTCTTGTTCTTCCGCCATTTTTTCTAGCTCCTCAATTTGGTCTTGCAATTCTTTCTCAACTTCAAGTTTTTTGAAAAGCTCTTCCATGCGATCCATTTCTTGTTCGATTTCTTCATTGCTCATCTCGAAGTCTTCCATTTTTTCGATGGCATCTTCTTTTTGTAGCTCCTGCATGAGCTCTTCAATCTGCTGCATGAGTTCTTTCATTTCGTCACTCATGTTATCCATCATCTTTTGGAGTTTTTCTTGTTTTTCCAAAAGCTTTTCATCTGGTTTTGAGGTTTCGTTTTGATTTTTAATATTCTCATCAAGCTGTTCTTTAGCTTGGTCAATTTTCTTTTGAATCTCTTTTTGTTTTTCTAATAGTTTTTCCAGATCCTTTTTTTCTTGCCAATTCATTTCTTTTTGGTCAAGGAGTTTTTCTCTAATTTTTTTCATTTCGGCACGGAGATCCTTGCTGTCTTTCATCGCTTCTTTCAAAGCCTTTTTGATGTCTTCGTTGTTGCTTTGCTCTTGTTTTTTTAATTCTTCTTGAGTTGCTTTGTGGAAGACCATTAGATTTGTCTGAGCGGATTTATGCCCGTTAACGGCATCATTATCAATGACTTCGAAGAAGTATTGTAGTTCGTCCCCAGCTTTCAAGTTAAATTGATTGAAGTCCAAAACGTAATCATATACAGCAGATTTTCCTGAGGGATCGACGATTGATTTTTTATTTTTTTGCGAAAGCGTACCGTCCGCATGTTTAATCGTATAATTAAAAGTTAGGCTAGTTAAACCATAGTCATCACTTGCATCACCCGTTAAATAAACCAATTCCTTATGGGTGCTGTCGGGGAAAACTTTTAATGAGATTACGGGTGCTAAATCTGGAATGACTGAAATTCTATAAGCCACAGAATCAGCCATTGGAAGTTGTACATTGCTCACATAAAGTTTATAGGCATTATCCCTTCTTAACTTGCGTGAAAAGTAGAATTTGTTTTTACCTTGCCTTTTTGCGGAAGCCACACTGTCAACCCCAAATCTTACTTGTATGTCATCCGTATTGTCAGCGGTAAAGGCCCATTTGACGAAAGTCCCTTCAGGAATGGATAAGTCACCCATATTGGAAATGGTTTCATCTGTCCGCCCAGTATAAGCTGGATAATCTAAAGTAATATCAAATTCAAGAATGTTAGGTTTTTGTAATACAGTCAATTCATGATCAACAGAAAAGACTTGGCCTGAATACAGTTTGAATTCTTGGTCTTTCTGGAGATTGTGAAACTGATAAGTGAAGTGGCCTACTGAATCTTTATTGAGTCGATATTGAATGCCATCCAAATCAATGAAAACTTCATTGGGTACAACATCCCCTTCTATCGCCACATTCAAATCAAAGTCTTCAAATTGTACGGCTTCTAATTTTTCATTGATTACTTTAAATGCAAAGGGCGCAGGACGAACAAAATCTTTGTTGTTTTCAACTAATCTTTTGGTGCTGTCTCGAATCACACTAGGTGCTGCAAAGAGCAAAGTTATGAGGAGTAAAAGAGGAGGCAGGCTATATCTTAAATATTTAGAATTTTGACGCAAGTCGATGGCCTTTCGGAAAGGTAGCAATTTGATACTTTCAGACTTTTGATTGATAGATGCTAAGACCAAATCATTTCCAGGCATTGAAACGGAATGCTGTTTTAATTGTAGAATATTAATTAATTTATCTTTAATATCAGAAAAATGACGACCAATAATCTGCGCTGCTTGCTGATGTTCAATAACTTTTCCAAGTCTAAAATACTTGGTGGCAGGAAGAATGAGCCAATACACTATGCTTGCCAATGAAGTGCCTACAAAGGAATAAAAAAGTAATTTTCGAGTCGTTTTACCAAAATAAAAGAAATATTCAAGTACATTGACCAAAATAAATAAGGCAAATACTAGCCCAATAGTATAGAGAAAACCCCGAATCAATTGATTTACGTAGTACTTTCGTATAAATGCATCCAGTTTTTGGATGAGTTGATCGTAATTAGATGTACCCATATTGTTACTGCTTCTTTTCTTTGTTGTAAAATTAACGTTTTTTTGGCTATTCTGTTGCTGGTTCTTGGGTTTATCTGTCTGAAACACTGTGGTTTAGCGTATTGCGAAATGAGGGAAATAGGTTATTGGATAGAGATGACTTAGTTTAAGTGAGTATAGGGTTTAAATGGAATGCTTCGTAGTAGTGGAAATCATTGGTGATATACTTGGGTCTGGTTTATATGGAATGAGGTATGTTGGAAGTGATTATTTCTTAACCCCAAAATTTTTTGATTATGAGAAGTACAAAGCTTTTTTATTTTGTAGGAGTACTATTTTTAAGTACTATTTTTATGACAAGTTGTGCTAATTCTGAAGCTGAGGCAGCGGAAAGTACACTGGCTGAGAATGCTGTCAATTTTACTAAAGATGGTAAATGTGGAGATGGTAAATGTGGAGATGGTAAAGTCACAAAAGACTCTACCTCTACTGCAAGTGATTCTACTGCTGTTCAGGATTCGCTTAAAAATGCTGTCGAAGAAGTAGAGATGAAGTGTGGTGAAGGGAAATGTGGAGGTGGGAAGTAAGAAAAGATAGGCGATAGCGTGTAAATACTTGTATCTTTAGCGGGTATCATGGGAAAATTCCTTAATACCAACAGGGCAGACACCTAATAGTGCCTGCCTTTTTTATAAGCCAGTCAGTAATAGCCTTTAACATCATCTCTTTTTTTTTCTCCATTACCAACCTTTTTGCGCAAGCACTCGTCTATCTCAGTACACACAAAACAAACTTTGTAACCTGTCCACTCAACGGGTTAACACAAAACGCTTTTAGCATCTTTATCGGAAGAAAAAGAACAGACTTATGGGAAAGTAACCTTCAACTTCTCCTTTATTTATTGAGTCTGGTTCTTTTTTCTCTGGTAAAGTTTTTTTTTGAAAAGAAAAATAAATTGGTAAAGACCAGTTTTAAGTAGGTTGAAATGTTAAATTTATGCAAATGCGATACATAATTAGCTTGATTTAGGTTATATGTTAGAGAA
>JAJRQS010000042.1 GCA_024280135.1 Bacteroidota bacterium
TCTTTAGACTATCTTTCGTCAAAAGGAGACCTCCAAGTAAAGTATGGCGACTTTACAAGTGAGGGGTTTGGCGGAAACGTCAGCATGGTTTTAAGTTATGGCAATGGAGCATTTGTTACACTCCAAAATCTGGATGGTCAGGTAAGTTATGGTGAGTTAGTCTTAAATAATTGCAATGAAGCTGATCTCGATTCTAAATACTCGAAACTAAAAATAATCAAAGGCAAAAGCATTAAGCTGCTTTCTAAATATGATGACATCAAATGCAATGACATCAGTATGCTGACTATAGACGGAAAATATTCAGATATTTCTGTTGAAGAGGTTGACAATCTTTCTTTTGATGGAAAGTATTCGGATTTGATCGTTGGGCTACTTGTAAACGATGCGAGTTTCAATTGTAAATATACAGATGTCGTAATCGAGCAAGTCGAAAATGGTTTTGGGGTGATAAACTTGGAGGGGAAATACACTGATTTTAAAATCAATATGCCGGAAGTAGAGTCTTTTTGTATTGAGGCATCAAGTAAATATGGGGAGATTAACACCCCCGCAAACTTAACGATAAAAGAACAATCAGAAGACGGTAGTCAACACTTTATAAGCGGCTATTTGACCAGCCATTATTGTAGTAGCAAAATAAGAGGGGTTATTGAATATGGGAAATTAAACATTTTGAGGTAGTTTGGAACGCATTTTGTATATAAGAGATCACTGATTCGATTTTGTGAGCATAACCATCGTCTATTCATTTAGGCGGTGGTTTGCATTTGGGGGATACTTGTCCCGACTTAATTCACCATAGCTACTAAATGCACGAATGCACAGATATACATAGATATGTAAATAGTTTGACGCTGAGATTAACTGAACTATTATCGTTTTGAACTGTCTGAAAGAAGCTAAGTTTACCGTTTCAACAAGCGCTTCATGGAAAACAAAATCATCCTACAAGTCCCTTTTGCCTCTCCTGCTTTTGATGAGTTAGTTGCCTTACGAGATCGCATTTTGCGCAAGCCATTAAATCTAGTGTTTTTCATAAAAGACATTGAACAAGAGTACGAACAGGTGCATTTGGGTTGTTATGATTCTAACTTTCAATTATTGGGTTGTCTAACTTTATTACATGTAAATAATAGTCTAGTCAAAATGCGACAAGTTGTCGTTGAGCCTTTTGGTCAGAAAAGAGGCGTCGGGCGAATGCTCGTGAAGGCTTCTGAAAAATGGGCAATTGAAAATTCGTATAACAAAATGATGCTACATGCCCGCATGAATGCCGTTGAATTTTACACGAAACTAGGTTATCGGCAAGTCGGAAAACCATTTGAAGAGGTGGGTATTTTGCACTATGCGATGGAACTCGACTTGAATCATCAAGTGATTCCCTCTACTCTTGGCTAATCGTCAAAATTTGATCGCCCACTTCAATGCTATGTACAACGTCCATGCCTTTGACTACTTTTCCAAAAATAGTATATTTACCATCTAAGTGAGGCGCCGCGGAATGCGTAATAAAAAACTGTACACCTTCTGTATCTTTTCCAGCCGATGCCATACCGATATATCCTGCTTCGTCATAATTAAAGGGAAAAAACTCCGAACGAAGTGTGTAATCAAGCGAACCGTATCCATCTCCTCTAGGACATCCGCCTTGGATGACAAAGTTGGGGACTACTCGATGAAAAGTTTTGTTATTGTAATATTTTCGTTTGGCTTCTTTTAAGAAACTAGCAACCGTACCCGGAGACTCTTCTGGATACAACACGAATTCAATATCGCCTTTGCTTGTACTCATCTTCATCTTTACTTCTTGGCTGACTCCCTCTAACTGAAACCAATCAATTGGGTGATTATTCGTAGGGGTAATCGGAACATATTTCGTTCCTTTCAAAGTGGCAATCGTTTGTAAAATTTCATTGTGAGATTCTATATCTTTTGGCTCCTGCCTAACGGCAGATTCTAAAACACGTATAACCGTACTGTCCAATACGATGGCACGAAACTCTGGGTCATCATTGCGTAGTGCAATCGCTGCCGCAGCCCTTTTACCCACATCACCAGATTGAATCGCTTCTACAAAAAAGGTAATCAATTCCCTTTTCAATCCTTTTCGATAACCACCTATTGACTTTAAGTAATTTTTTGAGCGCAACAGCTTATCCAATGCTTCGATCCCTGCTACTTGTACCACTTTATATTCTGACTGCGCACTTTCTCTTCGGATAAACCTAAAATTCCAAGGAAATTCTGCCAGCCCATGTAGTATTTTTGCTTGCACATACGGGTCATTTGTTTTTTCAAACATACCTCTCAAATTACGGTTGATTGAACGCATTTGAGTAGAATCTAATCGAGAAATATTCTTTAATCCTGCGGTCAATAAACCAACCTGAACCTTGGGCGACTCAATCGTTTTTGCTTTCAAAGCATAATAGGAAGCATCCTCTCTAGTACCCTTATCCAGAAACCAATCAATGGCAACAGAAGATACTTCAGGGGATTTATTTTCTAACGCTTCAAAATATAATTCCCTTATTTGAAGATAAGGTAAATCACTCAACACACGAAGAATCGTTGTCTTTACTCCTGGATGCTGAGCCGCTCCATACTTATTTTTGAGTAAGACAAAAATAGTTGAATCCGCTGATTTCTTCAACGCTTGCGCAAATAGCATTTTTTCTTGATCGCTACCTTGTGTAAAAGCTTTTAATAATTTGTGGGATTGATCGCTATTAAACTCAATACCCTTTGTTCTTGCCAAATAAGCACTTGCATAGAGCCTTGCTACCCGTGGGTAATTATTATCAATAGCAACCTCCAGCATTTTTTGTGTTCCAATGGGTAATACGATTTCCCGTAAGGCAAATCTATAAATCGCTTTACTCCGTCCATTCACTAATGCCGTATCCGTAGGAATAAAAGTACTGACAGAAGCAATATTCTTTAAAACATCAATTGTACCACAACGACCTAAAGCTTCTAATACATATTCATTCGGTGGACGTCTTGCACTGATTGTATCAGAGCTCGCAAAAGCTTGTATTAAGTATTTGGTCCCAGCACTCGAACCGGTCAATCCTATCACATAAGCTGCTAAAGATTGATTGCGCTCAATAGGATCGTCTAACAATACGGCAACCTGATCTATCACACTACTATCTTGCAAATTTGCTAAACCCTTCAATGCATAATACCGCAAAGTCGGAGATTCGCTTTTCAAATAAATGAGTAAGCTGTCTTTTTCTTGCTTATCCCCCAAGTTAATAACATGTTGAATATTACTTTCCTTAAAATCAACATTGATAATACCCGGGTCTTCTTCTTGTGGTGGAATACACTGAGCAAAAAAAAGAACCATTACAACAAAAAGAAAAAAGGGATACTTCTTCATTATTAAAAATAAAATTCTGTTATTTACAATGCGTCTTCATCTCCAAAAGGATCATCTTCTTCAAATGCATTTGATTGGGTAGAATCCTTTTTCATTTCTTCATCCCCAAAAGGGTCTCCTCCTTCTCCCGAGACATCTTGATACTTACTACAATCCAACTCAATACCGATTGGTCCAGACGGTTGCTTAAATCTTGCTTTTACATCATAGACATCTGGATCTTTCTCTAACTTTTTCAAGAGCTCAACAAAAATCGGTCTGGCCATCTTTGAACCTGCCCCGTTTGAAATCGTTTTAAAATGAATCCATTGATCTTCTCCTCCTACCCAAGTACCTACAACCAGATTAGGGGTGACGCCCATAAACCAACCATCGACATAGCCATTCGTTGTTCCTGTTTTTCCGCCTACTTGGCTTTTAATATCACCAAATCCTCTCGCACCTACTAGATTATAACGCAGCATTTCAAGCATCACATGGTTCACATTTTCCGGAAGGGCTGACTGTTCTTCTGGCATATATTGGTAAAGCAATTTACCGTCCTTGTCTTCTATTTTTGTAATCATCACAGGTTTAGAATACACACCGTTATTTGCAAAAGTCGTATAGGCACCAGCCATTTCCCAAACTTGCAAATCCACTGCACCCAAACAGATGGCAGGTGACCGAGGCACTCGATACCTTCCATCTGCACGCTTAGCTTTTTTCTTAATCCCCATTTTATCGACTAAATTAACAACAGGTACAGCACTACCCAATTGCTTCATCAAAAATACAGAAACCGTATTTTTTGATTTGCGTAAACCCTCTTTTAATGTAAGGGACTCACCCGTATATTTGTTATTGGCATTTCGAGGAGTCCAATCTTTATCTAGGTGAAAACTCCCTTCTCCTGGGCTTATCGTTTGGGGTACATCATCAACTTTAAAACAAGGAGAAACGCCTTGCAACAAAATAGCAGTAGAATAAATAAAGGGTTTGAAGGTCGAACCCACTTGGCGATCGATACGCACATGGTCGTATTTAAAATACTTATGATTAACACCTCCTACCCAAGCCTTCACAAATCCCGTTGAAGGTTCTACAGCCATCAGACCCGTTTGTAAAATCATACGGTGATAACGTATAGAATCCATCGGAGTCATCACTGTATCCATTTCCATTTGGTTGTTGTATGCAAATACTTTCATTTTGACTTTTGTATCAAAAGCTACTTTAGCATCCGCTTCTAATTTTCTTGCTTTCGCCAAAAGGGACACCCAACTATCCGACTTCATTATTTTTTTATAGAGTGTTACTTTCTTCGCTGAAACCAATTTTGCTTCTAACAGTTTTCCTAAATAATCTGGTTCTTTTGCTGCCCGTACCATTCGGTCGATGTCATAATCCTTTAGCAAAAGACCTTTGTGTTGGCTTTCAATTTCAGCTACTACTTTCGTCAAATATTTTCCTTTCAGAATCATGTATCGTTTACTCTGCGTCACTAAGCGACGCAATGCTTTCTTTCTAATATTCAATAATACTTCCTCATCAAACTCTTCCTCCGTTTCTCCATTTTCAAAAGCTTCTTTAGCATCCGCAATTTTTTGCGGATCGATGTAAGTCCATGGATCATCCTTCTTCCAAACCTTCCAGAATTTCTTCTGTAATTGAGCCATTTTTTTTGTCACCGCCTCTTCTGCATATTGCTGAATAGTCGGATCTATAGTCGTATAAACACGCAGACCGTCTTTGTATATGTTATAAGATGAACCATCTGCTTTCTTGGCGACTTTTTCTTTTAATATCTTTTTGATGTCTTTACGCATCTCCATCCTAAAATAGGGTGCTGGGCCCTTCGTATGATTAGAACGATTAAACTTGGTCATGTTTAGCGGAAGCTCTTTTAA
>JAJRQS010000043.1 GCA_024280135.1 Bacteroidota bacterium
AGAAGAAAACTTTTTTTGTCTTCTAATTCTTTTGCCATGTCATACAGAAAATCATAGGTCAAACCTGAGTCATGAAATAGTTGATAGGTTCTGACAAATACAAATTTATTGTAGGTCTTCGCAATAGGGAAAAATTTCCCAGACCATTTTAAAGGCTCTTCACTTGTAATATTTGCTGGATTGTGTTTGAGGTCTCGTTCTTCTTTGAGTATTCCTTTGGGGTCAAATACTTTTTCAATTTTGTTTACCCGATAGACGACTTTTAGATCTTCATTTACATAGACTCTAGGACTTGGGCCTAAGAATCGACCCGTTACTTCTAGTTCGATTTCGGGATCTCCTTGAATCAGTGCTTCCGCCATTTTTTCTAAATCTTCTCCGATAGATAGTTTCAATCCATCAAAAGTTTTCTCAGCAACGCCTTTGATTATTTTTCGATTGACAACCTTTTTATTTTGCTCATCTACTTTTACGGCATTAGAGACTGGAATATGACCTTTGAAATTAACCAAGGTGTTTCTTGATTTTTGGTTGGAAATATGTATTTTTCTTAAACTCATTTTCTTTCTTTTTTTGCGTAAGCTTATAACATTCCAAAATCAAAATCTTCCTCTTCTTCCTCTTCTGGAGTAAGGACAACTTCTTCCACTACTTTTTCTAATCCAATAAACTCAAAAGGGCTAATAGAGCCGATAACCATAAAGATAGCGCCATCACTTTGCAGTAAAAAAGCATCATCGGCATCATAGTCCGTTCGGTAATTGAATTTGAAATAGAGTAGGGTATTGGCTTCCAATAATTTGATTAGCCCTGATAGATCGGTTTCTTCATCTGGATTGAGTTGATACACGGACTTGACATTAAGTGTCAAGTAGTCATCCATTTTGCCGACGGTTAATTCAATTTCCTCTAAGTCAAAAGAGGAAAGAATTTTTTCGATAGGTTGACCATCTTGATCGACCATCTTTACGCTTGAGGAAGGAACATACTCATTGTTTTCATTGAGTGTGGTGTACCCGACACAACCTTTTGATAAGATATATTTACCATCATCAGAGATAGTTGCAAGTCCGCACTTGGACCCATTATCGTCTTTGACTATTACCGAAGTGTAGCCATAGAGCTTCTTTCTATCCAGTTTTTGGATACCTAGACTATATTTTTCTCCTTTGAAGGAGAGTTGGAGTGATCTGGCCATTGTTTCTCTTTAAAACCTAGTAAATGACCCCATAAGAGGTCGAAATGATAGTTGTTCCAATTCTGATGCCAAGGTACTAGATTTTTGGATTAAAGTGCTAGATAATTGATAAATGGTGCTGTTGAGTTTAGAATTGTGATCTGTCGGTAGCTAGCGAACAATATCATACTTACTTGGTTTTAAGTAGGTTATGACAAGAGCAGTATTTATATGGCAGCGCTTTTTAGATGTTTTTCGGATGATCCCAAAGCGCGTAAAGCGTCTCCTCAAGCACTTTATCATTGGGCGATATGTACGGAAGCTATCTAGTCAAGTCCGTAAACCCATGCATCTTTTTTTGATCTGGTCTTTGGAGTTGCTGGTGCTTATTATAGAGCTATTTGGTTTTGGGGAAGTTTTTGAAATATTGATTACGATTTTTAAAAGAAGTGCCAAGCCGTTGTCTGCAACTCAATTGAATGAAGCCATTCGTTTCTTTGGGGACGATCCCATTTTCCGAAAGGTGCGCATTGATGAAGCGGCCCGAATTGGCACAAAAACAATGGCAACTGCTTATGTGACGTGTTTTACCATAAACACAGGTTCTAAAATTGCCAATGACGTTTTAATACATGAGTTAGTCCATGTTATTCAGTATCGAAAGTATGGATTGCGGTATATGACTCGGGCTATTTATGGACAGAATTGGGGGGAAGGTTATAACTATGGCGGTATGAAAGGTTTTATGGAATTACAAGATGATGCAGGTGCGACCTATTTCTTTAATCCAGAACAAGAGGCTGAATTTATTGCCGATTTGTATCTGCTTACGCAAAAGAAAGAAGCGGGATATTTTGGCAAAGATTTGACTATCAGTAAGGGGCAAGTATCACCAGCAAAAATTTTAGGCTTAGTTTGAGATTTTTATGTTTCCCTCTTGGTTCTACTCAATGATCGTCACGACTCCAACAAACTGTGTGCTTCCGCTTTGCATTAAAATATAGTGGATCCCTGGTTGAGCATTTGGCGGGATTTGAAATTTTGCAAAATTAGAATGTTTCAATGCTTTACGATCTAACTGCTTCCCTGCTGCATCAAACCAATACAATAAAATATCTTTGCCTTTTAAGTCGGTCGGAATTTCGATAGTAAGTGAGCCACTTTTAATGGGATTGGGGAATAAGGAAAGTTGGTTTCCTTTTTTATAAATAGGAAGTAGGGTAGCGGTGGGGTTTTGAACCCATTCTTTAATATTAAATTCAAAAAGAGATTGGTTGACGGTTCCATTTTTTTCAGATCCAATAAAACCAGATAAATCCTCTCGAAGTAAAATTGCTTCAGGTTGAGCGATTTGTTCGTGATTAAAAAATATTTGGCGAGTATTTCCCGAAAAAGGACGGTGACTAGGAAAATCAAAAAGCAATTCTAAAAAATGATTTCCAGTTAATGAACTTCCTAGCAATACAATTAAGCTGTCTCCTTGTGCCACTGCATCGGTCACTAAGCCGAGGACATTTAATGAGTCTTTTAATTTTGCCGAAAAGTTTCCAGAAGGTTTTTTGGGAATAGCATAACACCTTGTTTTATACTGATTCCAGTCTTTTGAAAAGAGATAAATTGAATCTTTCATCGCTACAATAGCTTCGCAATCATATCTTATGCCAAATTGCGGTTTTTCCGAAAAATCTATCTGATCTTCATAGTGATAATAAAGTCGTTGGATATGGTTTTGAGGAATGTCATTTCCACTGTCTAAGTCACTTTTGGGAAACTTATAAATAACTAGGTCTTCTCGGTTTCCAGACTTATTGTTACCAGTGTCACCGACATAAATGTATTGGTCATCACTAGTCATACTTTCCCAATCGATATTTTCTGTTCCTTGTAGCTTAATTGTTTTAGTCGTGCCAGTCGTTGGATTAAATTCATATAGGCTATGTGGATTTCCAGAATCTCCTAGTCCAAAATATCGCCCATTATATGTCATGAAGGCAGAAACCTCTTCAAGCTTAGGGCCTAAATTCGTTTTGAATAGAGGTGTGAAATTTGTTGTTTCGTAGTTGCAAGAGCCATCATTTTCGACGGCATTTTCGTCGTAATTGCTTGCTTGTGGATCTGTACAGCCCGCTTGCGCAAATAGTGTCGTGGCAAGAAGTAAAACATATATGCTGAGTGTGATTCTTTTCATAGTTTTAAATTGAAAGGTAAAGGTATGGGATTATCGAATGATTACAAAAAGTGGACAATGCGAATGTTGAACGTATGTCGGAAAACTAATAAATCTCCAATAAGCGAATGATTAAAGCATCTTCACTTTTTATATTTTGGTATTTGCCATTTTGTGCAAAAGTAATGTGTCCGCTTTCTTCTGAAACTATGATGACAGCGACATTCATGTTCTCCGTAAGACCGATACCCGCTCGATGGCGCAAACCAAATTTTTGTGGCAACGCTTGGTTCTTAGAAATAGGTAGTATGCAACTAGCTGCATAAATTTTATAATTCTGAATAAGAACAGCTCCATCATGGAGTGGACTGTTTTTATTAAAAATGCTCAATAGTAATTCTTCACTGATGGTTGCATTAATAGGCTGACCCGTTTTTGCAATTTCTGTTGTAATATTTCCTTTGTTTGCAATAATAATCAATGCACCCCAGCGCCTAGTTTTCATACGGAAAGCCGCTTGTACTATTTCTGCGATTTGTTTTTTGTGTTCTTCTGTGGCAGTTTCAGGCGTAACTTTCAAAAACTTATTAATAAAGTCAAATCGACCCTGCAAAGTTGTTTGTCCTAAATATAAAAGAAAGCGCCTTATCTCGGGTTGAAAAATAATAATCAAAGCTATGAGCCCGATGTTGACAATCTGACTAATAATCAAGGAGGACAAGTCCATCTCCAAAAAGCGCATTAACCAACCTGCCGAGGTCAGTAACAAAACGCCTAAGACAATATTAAAGGCAATGCTCCCTCGTAAAAGCTGATATATTTTGTAGAACAAAAAACCAACAATCGCAATATCTAGGAGGTCCCAAATACTAATCGGTAAAAAGCCAATTTTAAATAGAAAAATAGACATTCAGTTGTTTTAGCTTTTTAACGAGGCA
>JAJRQS010000044.1 GCA_024280135.1 Bacteroidota bacterium
TGCGGAGCCTACTGGCGTAAATGCGACGGTATCAGGGATCATCACGTGTACAGATCCAAGCGTTACCATATCAGGGACTTCTACAATGTCAGGAATGTTTTATGCTTGGACAGGCCCTAACGGATTTTCTGCAAATGTTCAAAATCCAATGGTCAGTGATCCAGGAGATTATACACTGATTGTAAAAGCGCCTAATGGATGTACAAAGGAAGTCTCCATTACCGTTGAAAAAGATAGTGAATTTCCGACTGTCAAGACGACAATTGATGATATTTTGACTTGCGTAAAGAATGAAGTAGAGGTACATGCAGAAGAGACCTCTGGCAAAGCCCTTACTTATGTTTGGACAGGTCCTAATGGTTTTACCGCTAGTACATCTGATATCATAGTCACTTTACCAGGTACTTATACCGTAGAAGGAACAGCAGATAATGGTTGTATTGTTACGACACAAGCAATTGTAGAAATTAATGACACACCGCCACTTGCCGTGGCAGGGGGGGCATTTGAGATTGATTGTATTATTACGGAAGGCACATTGAGTTCCGAAGGTTCTTCGGTGGGGTCAAATATTTCCTATTTGTGGAGTACGAATCAAGGGCACATAGTTGATGGAGAAGAAATGAAGCAAAATCCTTTAGTGGATGGACCAGGATTGTATGAGTTAGTGGTGACAGATGCAACCAATGGATGTACTGCTTCGTCCACTGTATCAGTAACAGCCGATCCTTCTATTCCTAGTGAATTAGAATTACAAATACATCACGTTTCCTGTTATGGTGAAAAAGATGGATCTGCTTTAATTGTAAATGTAGTCGGTGGACAAGCACCTTTTCAATATGCTTTTAACGGAGCAGATTTTGGAACACAAACCAACTATGTTGACTTAGGTCCTGGAGATTATCCGATTTCAGTGATTGATGCGAATGGATGTAAATTAAATTCAGGGGTTTCCATTACGGAGCCAAAATTACTTACCGTTGATTTAGGCCCAGATAGATTGGTTGAGTTTGGCGATGAAGTCAAAGTAGAAGCACAGGTTTTTGATACTAAATTAATTGCTATGGTCGGTTGGCATGATTATTTGGATTCGACCTGTTTGTTCACAAATCCGATGGAATGCTATGAGCAAAACTTTATTGCTAAGAAAACAACGACTTTTGAAGTAAGTATTACAGATACGATGGGTTGTATGGCGAATGATAGAATGACGATTTTTGTTGAAAAACCTAGAAATGTCTATTTCCCAAATACATTCTCTCCTAATGGAGATGGTCACAATGATATTTATACCATTTCCTTTGGTAGAGGTGTAAAACACGTGAATAGCTTCGAGATTTATGATAGATGGGGCAATATGGTTTCAGCTGTATCGGATATCCCGCCAGGACAAAATGTGTTAGTTTGGAACGGTTCTCATAGAGGTAAGCCTGTAGATCCTGCTGTATATATTTATCGGGCGGAGATTCTATTTGAAGATGGAGAGACTGAGTCATTTATGGGCGATATCACGGTGATCCGTTAATGGTTTTGCCTTTTACAGAGGGTGTAGGGAAGTGAAGGATCACGGCTCTACACCCTTTTTTTTATTCTTGACTTCAATACGACCATTTTAATCGCGGTTTTGGGCTATCGAACTAACCTAAAACCAATTTCTTCGTACATAATCGTAGGGTTTTACCACTTTTAAACGCTTTTCAATAGAATACTAGGGACGCCTTAGTGTTTCACGCTATATGTACTATAATGGTACATAGGGCGTTGTAAATAGGAGAAGACCCACAGTATCAACGTTTTAACTCCACGAATTAAAAGTAGCAAAATGGCAGTCCGTAAAATTTTCAAAAGGTTTTTTATCTTTTTAATTGTACTCTTTGTACTCTTGATTGGTACATTGGTAGCGATTCCGTATTTTTATAAGGATGATTTGATAGCAGCTGTAAAGGATAGTATCAATGAAACCATGGTTGCGACAATGGATTTCAAAGATGCGGATGTGACTATTTTTGGGAGTTTTCCGAATTTGACGCTTTCGCTAAAAGATATGTCTATTGTTGGGCAAGATGCATTCAAGGATGTAACCTTGTACAAGGCGGTTAACACAGCACTTACTATAGATATACAATCTGCAATGAATGCAGGAGACGGACCTATCTCAATTCGAAAAATTGTTTTGGATAAACCAGAAATTAATATCTTGGTTTTGCCGAAAGGCGATGCCAATTATGATGTTTCAAAACCAGTCGAAGGCGTTGCAGAAAAAGAAACTAAATTTAATTTGAATTTAAGTGAATATGAAATTATTGATGGGCATTTTGTTTATGACGATCGGAGTATGGATTATTTTATGGAAATCGAACACTTGGATCATACTGGATCGGGGCATTTTACCGAAGCCGTTTTTGATTTGGATACCAAGTCCAAAGCAGAAGCGTTAACCGTCAAATACGGAAGTGTCGCTTATCTATCCAAAGTGCAAACAGACTTAGAGGCTATTTTTAATATTGATACAAAGAATGCTAAATATACCTTAAAAGAAAATGATTTACAACTCAACAATCTAAAAGTATTGGTGGATGGTTTTATTCAAATGATGCCAGATGATATCATTAAAATGGATATGAAATTTGATGCCCCTAGTAATGAGTTTAAAGACTTGCTATCCATCTTACCCGCAGCTTATGTAAAAGATTTTGCGCAAGTTAAATCATCGGGAAAGTTTGAATTAAAAGGCTCTGTATCAGGTGATTATGGAGGTAAAAAAGAAACTTATCCCGCAATGAATTTTGTCATAAATGTAAAAAATGGAGACGTGAAGTATCCTACTTTACCAATGGGTATCGGAGATGTCAATATTCAATCAAAAATCACAAAACCACAAGGTAGCCTCAATAGCTTAGTCGTAAATATGCCAACCTTTCGCTTAAAAATAGGCGATGACCCAATTGAAGGTAGGTTGAAACTAACCTCTCCGATGACCGACCCCAATATTGATACAAAAATAAAAGGCCTACTCAACCTAGCTAATTTTGCGAAAGCTTGGCCAATGGATGGGGTGAAGACTTTGGCAGGTATTATTGATGCCGATATTCTGTTGAAAGCGGCTTTGTCGCAATTGGATAAAGGCGATTATGAAAATGTAAACATGGATGGCGTCTTAGTCATAAAAGATATGATTTATGAAGCAGCCGATATGCCTAAAATAAATATCCACGAAGCCAAAATGTCTTTCTCTCCTAAATTTGTGGACATTCCTAATTTTAATATTAATCTTGGAAAAAGTGATTTAAAAGGTTCCGCTAGAATTGATAATATTTTGGCTTACATCTCTCCAAAGAAAACAATGAAGGGTACGATGAAAGTTACTTCAAACCTTTTTGATGTGAATGAATGGATGGCCAGTGAAGAGTCAACGAGTACCGCAAATGTTGAAACGAATAGCGAAAAACCTTTTGATAGATTTGATTTTACCCTTGCGGCAAATGTAGGTACATTATTATATGATAGTTATACCATAAAAAATGCCCATTTGAAAGGACAAGCCACTTCTCAAAAAGTGAAAATTGCTACATTAGGAATGAAAATAGGGGACAGTGACCTAGCCGGAAACGGAGAGATTTCAAACCTTTTTGCTTATTTATTTGATAATCAAACCCTGCATGGTAAGTTAAAACTACGTTCTAACTACTTGGATGTCAACCCTTTCATGGAGGAACCAGCCAAAGGTGGACAATCAAAAGAAGGCGTAATACAAAGCGCTGTCTTCTTAGTACCAGATAATATTGACATTGATATTGATGGAAATTTTAAGAAAGTTAAATATGAAAACTATACATTGAGAAACGTCGATGGTGGTCTCAAAATGCAAGATAACAAAATGACCTTTGAAAGCTTGACAGCCAATTTCTTAGACGGAAAAATGGCATTGAGTGGGGAGTATAATACGGTAGATGAAACAGCTCCATCTTTTGATATGAGCTATGCTTTGCAGAATATGGGCTTCAAAAAACTTTACAAAAAAATGGTGACCTTCAGAAAACTCGCTCCTATTGCAAAGTTTATTGATGGTGTTTTTAATACTAAGATTCGAATGAATGGTTTGTTGGGAGAGGATATGATGCCTGACTTGAGTTCCTTAACGGCTTCTGGATTATTAGAAACCATCAGTGGGAAAATAGATGGATTACAACCATTAGAAAAACTTGCCTCTTCTTTAAATGTAGAGGCCGTCAAGAAACTTTCATTGAAAGACACTAAGAATTGGTTTGATATTAAAGACGGTAAGTTGAGCTTGAAACCCTTTCAAATGAAACAACAAGGCATCGATATGAATATCGAAGGCTTTACTAACTTTTCAGGGGGGATGGACTATGATATGAAACTCAAAGTACCTCGCAAATTGATGGAAAAAAATCCCGTAGGAAATGCAGCCGGAAAAGGCATGGATTGGTTAAGAGGGGAGGCGTCAAAATTGGGCGTGAATGTGAAGAAGAGCAAGTATGTGAATGTATTAGTGAAGATGACTGGGAGCTTATTAAAGCCCAAAGTAAAGCTGAAATTATTGGGCGCAAGTGGCGAATCACTGGAGGATACGGCAAAAAATACGGCTAAAGATTTAGCGAAACAGGCAGAAGACTCGCTTCGAAATGTAGCCAATAAAAAACTAGCAGATGCAAAAGCGAAGGCCAAAGCAGAAGCGGATAAAGCCATTGCAGAAGCGAAAGCCAAAGCAAAGGCAGAAGCGGATAAAGCCATTCAAAAAGCAAAGGATGAAGCCATAAAAAAGGCAGGTGATAAAGCGGGTGAAGTCGTAAAAGACAAGGCCAAAGAGGTCATCGATAAAATAGGGGGCGAAGAAAAAGCAGATGAAATTATTGAAAAAGGAAAGGATATTCTGGACAAATGGAATCCTTTTAAAAAGAAGAAAAATTAAACATGACGGTACTAGAAAAATACGCTGATTTATTGATAAATTATTGCGTAGAAGCAAAGCCAGGAGAACGAATTTTTGTTTCATCCACCTTTTTGGCAGAACCATTATTAAGAGAAGTTTATAGAGCCGGGCTCAAGGCAGGGGCTCATCTTGAGTTCGATTTAGCCTTCCGGGAACAGGAAAACATCTTTTTTGCGGAAGCGAATAAAGCACAATTAGAATATTTACCTACACTAAAGAAAAAGGCATTTGATGAATATGATGGATATTTGTTCATTCGAGCACCCTATAATTTGAGAGAAAGTCAAAATTGGGATACCGATAAACAAAGGGTGCGACAAAAAGCTACAGCTCCTTTAATGGAACAATATTTTAAAAGAACGGCGACAAGAGATTTGAAAAGGAATCTTTGTCAGTATCCGACACAAGCTTCAGCGCAAGAAGCGGGTATGTCTTTGGAAGCGTATGAACAGTTTGTGTTTAATGCTTGCCGATTATATGATGAAGATCCAAAGGAAAGTTGGCTTGACGTTAGGCGTAGCCAGCAAGCAGTAGTTGATTTGCTAAATAGCTGTGAAACAGTTAGATACGTGGGAGATCAGACCGATATTTCTTTTTCTACAAAGGGCAGAATCTGGATGAATTCTGATGGACAAACCAATATGCCCTCGGGAGAAGTTTATACATCGCCCGTTGAGGATTCTGTAAATGGGCAAGTTTATTATCCCTATGCTTTTCATGGTGGTACCGAGATGACTAATATTAAACTTGTAGTCAAAGATGGCTATATCGTAGAGTGGAGTGCTGCAACGAATAAAAAATACTTAGATAAAATTTTCGCTATTGAAGGGGCTAGAAGATTTGGAGAAGCCGCCATCGGAACGAATTATAGCATCACTAGGTTTACTAAAAATATTTTATTCGATGAAAAGATTGGAGGTACGATCCGCATGGCAGTTGGACAATCTTATCTACAAACGGGCGGTAAAAATAAAAGTACCGTCCACTGGGATATGATTAAGCCGATGAAAGAGGGTGGGCAAATATTTGCAGATGGAAAGTTGATTTATGAAAATGGGCAGTTCAAATAAATAAGCAAGCCTCTGTTACTAAAAGCAACAAGAGGCTTACTCTCTCTAATAAGGGCATTCTTAAACAAAAATTAAAATACTATTGTATTATCTATGCCCTATGAACGCCTACTAGAGGTAATTCGCTGCTTGATTTTATTTTTTTTGAAAATATTGTCCAAAGAGGTATCAGCTAAGTGATATTTTTAGCCGTAAGGCAAATCCATTTTGAAAACTGGGAGAAACACTATAAGCCTTACCTTTTAAAAAAGGATTCCATTTTTTTAAGGGTTCAAAGTGATAGATAAGCCGAGTAGAAAGGATTCCAATCCCAGCACCTACCAGCACATCTGAAAGCCAATGTTTTTGGTTGGCAATACGTAAAGCCCCTGTAGCAACCGCAAAACCATACCCACTATAAGCCAAGATAGGTCGAGTTTCTACAAATTCTTCGTAGAGAACAGTTGCCCCCATAAAAGCAAAACTAGTGTGTCCAGAAGGGAACGAAAAAGGGTGGCCATTGGGTCGAGTCTTTTGAGTCAAATGCTTGATAGACAAGACAATGCCGACATCTAATAGGCCAGACATCGCTAGGTACTTACTTTGGTCAAACCAATGATTTTTGGATTTTATTTTGAGTATATCAGCTAAATATAATTGACCGATAGGTACAAACTGGATATAGTCTTCAATCGTAAAAGTTTTGGCAAATTGAAAGTTATGGGATAATTTTTTTTCGATTGTATGCCCATTTATGAGGCTACCACTAAGGATTAATGTAGAGGGTAGTATCGCCTTTTGAATAAAAATAGGTCTTCTAGTGGTATCAGCTTGCGCAAAAATGTGGCTTGTCAAAAGGAGAGACAACAAGAAGGAGGAGAGAAAAAGTCTGTATTTCATTAGTCATTTGAGGCTACGGCAATGACTTCCAATACTTCAGGCACATTGGTCATGACAGCACGACTGATACCTGCCCGTAAAGTCATTTCAGACATACTACACAATTTACAAGCGCCTGTATATCGTACGACTAGCACTTTATCAGCACGATATTCTACAATTTCTACATTGCCTCCGTCTGCGATCAGGTGCGGACGTACCGTGTCGATAGCATCTTCAATTTTTTGCAGAATCGCTGTTTGTGGCATAGGAATAGTGGTTGTTTGAGTGTATAACAGGGTTTAAGGCAAAAGGTTTGCTTTATTAGGTTTGAATGAGTACGCCTTATGTGGATCTTCTTATTCAATAGCTAGCCATGGTCCTCGACTCCTCCTGTATCTCCTGTAGATTTACAAAACAATTCAGATTTTGCAAATCTATTCCACCACAATCTTCCGCACCTCCACGAGTCGCCCGTCATACGCAATCCTCAAAAAATACAAACCCGGTGCCAGGCTAGACACAGGAATCCGACTCACACTACTTTTTAGCCTTGCAGAAAAATGGGACACCCCCGAGATGTCCAATAAATCAACCATCATCCCCACTCGAATTAATTCCATCGGTACATCAATAAAAAACTCATTGGAGGTCGGATTGGGAAAGATGGTGATGGCATCATAGGTGGGTAGATCGTCTGTCGGGGTGAGGCACCAGTCTTTGATTTCTTGGACGGAGTTGAAGCCGGGGGCGTTGTCGTGGATGGTTAGTTCATCGATGGTGCCGTTAGTGAATAGATTGCAGAGACCGGAGACGTCGGTTAGGTTAGGGTTGTTGTGAAGTAATACCGATGACGCGTTCTGCAAATTTCCTTTAAGAATATTTTGTAAAGAGTTGTTATCTCTGATTTGATAATTTACAACGGTATCAATAGCA
>JAJRQS010000045.1 GCA_024280135.1 Bacteroidota bacterium
CCACTACGCCTGTCGGAAAAAGATAAGGAAAAATGGTCAGAAAAACTTTTCGAATTGGACATTGTCCAACCATTTGAACAATTAAACCGCCCTGCTTTTAGTCTCAATGAACAAGAGCAATCTGCTAAGTCCATTACTCGATACGATGGAAAAACTTCAAACAAAGGACATCGAGCAACACAAAGTCATTTTGAGAAGAGAGGTTGGCGAAAAGAGGTCTCAGATGGTGGTTGTTTTAGTTATGCCAAAAAGTTTAAGCAAGAAGACATATATGCTTTTGTGAATATAGAGGGTATGTGTATTGGCTGGGATGGTGAAGATATATTATTCCATGAAATCTACTTTATGAAGATCGGAACGTTCACTTGGTATGAAGATAAGGCCATTCCATTAAAGGACATACCTGCAATTGCATTTTCGGAAGTAATCGCAGATATGGAATCTATTGCTGTTGAAAAAGAAAAGGAAAGCTAAAAAAAATGGGCTGCCAAAAGGCAGCCCATTTTAATGGTTTTTGGAGCCTTCGGGGATCTTTCATTTTTTTCTGTCAAAAGCTGATAACTCAGATAAACAACAAAGAAAAAACTAGGAAGGACTATAAATAGTCCAAAAATAGCAAATACAAGCATTCCTTCCACCACCCCATCTATGTCACCTTTCATCAACAAAAGTACATGACAAAAGCAATAACAACACTTATTAAAAACCTAAATAATTTATTCTTGATGTACATATTTATCCCTTTGAGCTAGCTACAGCATTCCAACTATCATTGTTGCAGTTATCATACCAAAACTACTCTTCTAATTAAAAGTAACGGTATCCGATACGCCTTACAATTGTAGTATATAGGTGCTTAAAACGGATATATATATTCGCTGTGATTTTTTTGGGGTGTGTTAGCTTATAGAAAAATTATTTTGATGACGAATGGGGATTTTTGACACGAATTAACGTTTATTACCGCGAATTTCTTTGCTCGATAATTTGCGCAATCTTTGCTAAGATTGTGCCTATTTATCCGGGTTATCATGCCATTTGGAGCACACTTTTTGGATATTACATTTTTTATGCAAAAAAGTTATTTTATCAGTAAGATCAAAGCTATTTATTTACTAGAAGCGATCGTTTTGTATAGTAATTTTGCGAATGAATATATTTGTAAACTAAAGACTAAAGAAATCTAGAAATGAATGTTTACATACTTTTAGTCTATTATATCGTTACCGCTATACTTCTTACTGTGGCTCTTCTTGTTATTATTCTGTACCGATAGCTAGCTATCGATATCAATTGTGCAATCGTCCTCAATCCTTAACTAATTTCCCTCGCCCAACAATCATCCCTCTATCCACTACCTCATAAAAAATCATCCCACTTGGAAAATCATCCACTCTCAATTCATTCACACCATGACGTATTCGCTCCTTGCGGAGAATACGACCCATCACATCGTAGAAGTGAATATACGCCTCTTTCTGCGCATAATCCAGAAGGGAAATAGTCAACACATCCCGAAATGGATTAGGATATACAGATATATCTGCTTCCCCAAGAACCACCTCATTTGCGACGGGCCAACAATTAAGCATATCAATACAACCATCTGAACTCAGTTTCATCACAAAGCCATAACTCCCATTGATATCTCCATACTCCCCATAACCCACTGACACAATACTGCCTGAGGACAATATATCAGTCCCCATAAGCATAGAACGGTTAAAAGATGCCACACTATCTTGTCTAAGCCACAAACTATCTCCCTCAGGTGTAAATTTATAGTGTGCCGCCTTAATTTTCCCTTCTTCAAACAAATAGCCAGATGCTATGAAATTACCATCTTTAGTCCGCTCCAAATCACTCCAAAACTGGTGGCTAGAGTATTTGTCATAAATCCAATACCACAGCACATTAAAATCCTTATCAAGGCGATAAACAGTAGGTCGAAATGCCCACCCAATATTAGGAATATTGCTTTCAGAAGTTGAAGCCAAAAAGACCCATCCTCCATCAGGCAACTGCTCAAAATCAAATATCCCACCCATTTCTTCTATTGCTTCACTCTCCCAGACCCATTTCTCTGCTCCAGTACTATCTATACACATTAGCACACTTCTATTCCAGCCAGCTTGTTGACTAATCCAAGCCCCTCTTACCGCAGCTAATACAAAAGTATTATCATCAAGTATCTTTATCTCAAATACATTTTCGAGAGTATTAGGTGTATCATATATTTTTCTCCAGATTTCATTGCCTTGTTTATCCGTTTTGATTACGTAGAGGTCAGGGTTACTTGGTGATGTTAGATCTCTAGTGTACCCAGTCAGCATATAACCATCAGAAGTCTCAACGAGCGAAGAATTTGAAACGTAAAGGCTATCGGTCTGCGGATAATACCTTTGAATAAAATCTAGGCTTAAATCATGGTTTACCTTCAGGAGATATTTGTATTTATTTGTTGACAAGGCTGACCCAAAAATAGCATAACCACCATCCTTTGTTTTGATTATCTTCTTTCTAAAGAAAGTGGTCGTTAAAATGTCCGCACTGTCCACATGTATTCTTTCTTGAAGTACGGTTCCAAATGAATCTAATTTTGCAAATCTAATCCCCCACTTGCCAATGGAATTCTTAGATACTGAATATAATATAATGGTATCATTATCAATCAAAACATCCAAATAATTTGTATTTCCTTCTGGTGTTATATCATAAGTTTTAATAAAACCTGGCTGGGCTTGAAGAGATAAGAAAAATACTATCAAAAGAGAAAAAAGAGTATATATTTTCATTTTCTATCATTTTAAAAGAGCATCTTACCTCTCGGCAAGATGCTCTGTGTCGGTATATTAATTACCTATTAATAATAATCTGTCCACTATCTTTCTCCTGCCTATCAATCAACAAGCGATAGTAACACAGACTCCCAGTCACCTTATCGGTTGTCCATCCATAGGTCAAATCACCTGGTGCAGGATGCAGTGTTTGTATCAATCCCCCTAGTTGATCCGTTATTTCAATAGAAACAGATCCATTCAATGGCTGAAATTCACTCCAATCAAAACGCAAATAATAATCTGCAGGATTTGGAGAAATCTTGAGTTTGCGAGGAGCAATATTTTTGTCCTCATCATCCGTAATATTCATACCACGAATATACTCAGGCATAGAAAAAACGGGCGGAAAATAAACTCCTTCTGAAGCCAAAACAGCTCTAGCATGGTATTTACTTTGTCCTCCCTCTTCTTCTGCAATATTGGTTAATTCTTTAATGGCTTCATCTGAAAACTGCTCTCCCGTTTTGTTCAGTATTAGATTATAAATAGTAGAGCGATGCTCCATATCCACTAGATCCTTGCCACTAGCTGAACCATATTTCTGCCACATAAAATCTAAAGTATTCTGAGCGCTTGTAAAATCACCAACTCTTATTTCATCTTCAACAAGCATATAGTCCCCTGTTTTACCACCAATTCTATTCATCCATATTCGTACAGAATCTAAATGATAAGATACCGTATCTCTTAAGGCTAATTGATAACCCAGTAAAGCGGCTCTTTTCATTTCTTGTTTATGCCAAACTATCTGCTTGCGGGCAAGCTCCGCAGTCACTTCGTTCTCCTTGTTTAATGCATCTTGATATGAGTATTTAGATAATTCAAGCCCTGCACGATGTTCAAAATAGCGCTCTCTGAGCGTATCAGGATCAGCTGCAGGACCTCCTCCTCCTGTTGGAGCGCCTACCATGAAAAATTTTTGGTCACAGCCGTTGTCAGCTTCCGAAGGAATTGATTCAATCGTAGTCTGCGTATAGTACTTCGGAATCTCCTCACTAGGGCCATCCATATCAACATAGTATTTATATAGCTTAGTAGTCGAGTTAGCAGCAAGGTTCTTGCTATTACCACTAGAGTTAAAATCCGTAAAAGAATTTCTTGCGGGAGCGAAATTAGACGCCAAAGGGTCATATAACCCCTGATCCAATCGCATAGGCTGCTGTCCATCCACTAGAATATCATGCGCAAGAAAAGCTGGGTTCAAATTATTATTTTTATTGCATAGAAAGTGCAATCCTTGAAAATCATCGCCATTTTCACCTTCTGCATAATTCCCTACTAGTAGATTGGTGTAATGATTACGTCTAATGACATTAAGACTACTCAAACCTATATCAACAAAATGAGATCCTATGGTGTTATAAGCCATATTCCCCAATTGGGTACGAGTAAATTCATTTTCTTCCATTATGATTTGACTATTACCTCCTTGAAAATGCACGCCGAATTGATAATTAATAGGTACATTCCAATTTGAATAAATCTCCAAATACTCTGCAGGAATTTTACCTAAGCGAAACACATTGTTGGTGATAGTAGCACTCGTATTTTGATAACCTTCACTCAAAATCCCAAAGCCACATTCATCAAAATCACTTTTAGTAACTTTAAAAGTATTTGCAGATAGTACATAAATCCCCATGGAGAGTCCTTTAAATGATGAACGCCTTTCATTCTCAACTTCACCAACTTCAAATTTACTCCCAAAACTAGACAACCCAGTATGATTAATAAAATGATCAATCTGCTTATTATCTTTGTTATATTCAAAGACACAGCCATTAAACGTTGGAGAAATCTCATGATCACCCAATGAGTGCAGATAAACAAAAGCGTCCATGTCGTCTAAATCTGTAGGGTATTGGTTGTCCACAATAAAGTCGCACAACTTAAAAGACTGGATGACCTCTGTAGTAGGGTCAGAATTAAATCTCACAATAGAAACACCGCGGTAGTTGTTTCTAAAGGTAGCATTTTCTGCAATAATTTTGCACTGTCCTAAATATCCTTCACCATTTCCATAATTTGATATTCCTTTAAATGCATTTTCAATGGTTCCCCCATCAACAATAATTTCAGAAACGGAATTTGAAGACATTTCTCCATAGCCAAATATGCCTTTCCAAGAGCTTTCACAACTTGTCAAAGCCAATAATATGACTAGAAATCGGTACTCCCACCTCATTAGGGTCAATTGTAAGCACTTGACTGAAACTAAGCTTTGGAATCAAAACGAAAAAGAACAACAATAATCTCCCCAAATAATATTGGGGGGGGCGATATTCGCCAAATTAAATTTGCACATAAGTGATCGTATTATGGTGTAAACACCGGTTAAAAAAAATTATTAATTTATATAGTAATGCCTATTCTTCTATATACAATCTACATCCTCATCGGCATACCTTTTCGTCTTATTGCTGCAAACATACAAAATAATTTACAATAAAATAGATTATTTATGAAATAAGTGGTTCATGGCGATTTATAGTGGGTTTAAGAAAAATACCTATATTTGTGAATGGAAGGAATAGAATTATTTGCGGCTGCGATTGGTTTAAAAGCACCTTGGTCAATAGTAGAAATACACCTAGAACGTTCGGATGAAG
>JAJRQS010000046.1 GCA_024280135.1 Bacteroidota bacterium
AACCTCATTCGTCCTTTACTTTTTGCCGAAAGGGAGGAAATACTCGCTTTCGCAAAAGAACAAAACATCCTATGGCGAGAAGATAGTTCTAACGAAGAAACAAAATACGCCCGTAATTTAATACGCCATGAAGTACTTCCTAATTTAGAGAAAGTAAACAATAAAGTAGTTGAACATTTATATCATACTTCATTGTTATTAAGTGACTTAGAAGAGATTATAAATAGTCATTTAGAGATAGTAACAAAGAACTATGTACAAGAAGAAGCCAACCAAGTGCGTATCAATCTCACGGCAATCAAAGCCTTGACAACTGCTAACACAATCCTTTTTTATCTACTTCAAAAATATGGTTTTAACACAAGTCAAGTAAAAGATATATTGTCCACTAAAACCTCCAGTAAAGTGTTTCTAACGAAACAAAAAAGAGGGGTGATACATGGAGAATATCTATTGATTTCAGACTTTGCAGAAGGCACTGAAGCTATATATTTACTGGAATCCTGGTCGACGATCCCAATTAAGACACCTAATCTAGCACTCTCTTGGGAAATAAAATCATACTACGGTCAAAAAGTCCCTAAAGAATCCAATCAAATCTGGTTAGACGCGGATGCATTGGTTTTCCCCTTGACTTTGCGCAAGCGAAAAGCTGGAGACACCTTCAAACCTCTTGGAATGAATGGAAAAACAAAGAAACTAAAAGACTTTTTAACAGACAAAAAGCTATCCTTGATTGAAAAGGAAAAGGTTTGGATATTAGTATCTGCTGATGAGAAGATTGCATGGATTGTAGGCCTTCGACCCGACGATCGGTTCAAAATAACGGCGAACACCAAGAAAATAATCGCCTTGACCGTAACAGATACAAATAATTAATGCTTTTCTATTCTATATTCCCAAAAAAAGCTACTATGGTAGCAATACTTACGCGAACAATATAGTGAAAATTATGTTTGTGTCTGATAAAGTGTTCGTCAAAACTGGTTCATGAGAATCCTACAATTGTGTAAAAAATTTCCCTACCCATTAAATGACGGTGAGTCCATCGCTGTTACTTTTTTGGCGAAAGCACTTAAGGATCTAGGACACGAAGTCACTTTACTGTCCATGAATACCAAAAAACACTTTTTTGACCTAAAACAATTGCCTTCAGACTTTGACCAATATGTCAAAATCGAAACTTCTTACCTAGACAATTCTGTTAATTTCATTAATATTATTGCTAATTATTTCACAAAAAAAAGTTTTCATGTCAGTCGATTTGTTACAGAGGACTTTCGCCAAAAACTCATTCGATTACTGAAGGAAGGAGATTTTGACTTGGTCCTATTAGAAACCGTAATTCTTGCACCTTACATTGCAGATATACGTGCCCACAGCAAGGCATTAGTGACTATGCGAGCGCATAATGTAGAGCATGAAATATGGGCGAATATTGCTTCAAATACAAATTCACTTCCCAAGAAAATCATACTAAACAAAGCATCATCCAGTCTCAAAAAACATGAATTAGAGTCAATGAATCAGGTTGATTTATTTGTAGCTATATCAGAACCTGATTTGAAAAAGTTTAAAAAATTTGGTTTAAAAAAGGATGCAATTGTCATTCCAATTGGGTTAGACGAAACCATCTATCAATCTGACTATCAATCTTTTAAAAGGCATTTATCCATGTCATTTATTGGTTCTTTAGATTGGATGCCTAATGTAGAGGGTCTAAAGTGGTTTTTAGAAAAAAGCTGGCCTAGAATTCATCAAAATTATCCAGCGTTAAAATTTGAAGTAGCTGGAAAGAAGACACCAAAAGCGCTATTCGAATTAGCAATCCCCAATGTCCGTTTTCTTGGAGAAGTACCTGATGCGCCCGAATTTATCAACAAGCATTCTATAATGGTGGTGCCCTTGTTATCTGGAAGTGGCATTAGAGCAAAAATTATTGAAGGCATGATGTTAGGCAAAGTCATCATAACGACTAAATTAGGCGTGGAAGGAATCCCTGCCACCCACAAAGAGAATATTTTATTTGCAGACACGCCCGAATCGTTTTTTGAGGCTATTAAATATTGTTATGACAATCAAGACGATCTCATAGAAATGGGGCTAAATGCCAGAGAATTTGCATTGGACCATTTTAGTAACTTGGCTATTGCTCAAGACTTCATTAGAGGTGTTCTTGACCATCAACCTACACTTCTGAAAGCAAACAATTAACAGACAATACCCTAAAATTCTATATACAAATCCATGTGATAAGCTTGTGGCCCAACCACAACCTTTAACTCATGTTTATCCGGATAAATCATATTGAGCCTTTGCCGAACGTTGGCTAGACCAAACCCACTAGAACGCTTGGAGGCGGCCATGGGCATTGCTTCTGGTTTACTATTTTTAATATTCAAATGAACACTATTCTCTTCAACATTCAGATTAATGTGCACAAAACCATCGACCAGCTCGTGATTGAGTCCATGCTTAAAGCTATTTTCTAGAAAAGGAATAAAAAACAGGGGTGCTATGCGTTGGTCATTGATTTCTCCAGTTATTTCAAATTGAATATCGACATGATCCCCATGTCTCAACCTTTCCAAAGCAAGATAATTCTTTATATAGTTGACTTCATTCGCCAAGAGAACTGATTTTTCATTACATTCATACAGCATATACCGCATCATTTCAGATAATTTTAAAACGATCTCGGGGGCTATATCGGATTTTTTTAGCGTAAGCGCATACAAACTATTCAAAGTATTAAAGAGGAAATGAGGATTAATTTGGCTTCTTAAAAATCTTAATTCTGAAGTAACATTTTTTGTAATTATCTCTTGCTTCTCTCTTTGGTAAGTCACCCAATCCACAGAAATCTTGGCGATAGTAGAAGCCACCGCGATCAAAAACAAAGCAAGAAAAATATACCCTTGATTAACCACCCACACCTTACTATCAAAACCCGTATGAACCAAAGAAAAAACAACCACTTTTAGCATCGTAGCCACAACAATAGTAACCACCAGATAGGCGATATACTTTCCAAACTTCTTTCGGGAAAGAAACTTAGGGATTAAATAAAAAATATTGTAATAAACCACCCCAGCATAAAACGAAAGGTTAATAATTTCCATCAAAAAGGAAAACAAAAGAGACTTCGTGTGCTCTCCAATTACGGTGAGCAGAATGGCTAGCAGCAGCCAAAATAAAAGGTGGTATCCCCAGACTCTAGGATGCCATTGTCGGAATGCCAATATCGGATTTAATTCTGCTTTTGCTTTTATCATTGTGTCAAATTTCTATAAAAAAACCGAAACTTACTTCATAAACTAGATAAAAAAGCTTGAATAGTAGATAAACCATTCCTAAGTTACTTGGTTAAGTTACTGTTCGCAACAAAAACGACCAGATGGAAAATTCAAAAGACAAATATTCATTAATTCCAGAGTATAGCAAAATCATCACAGATATAGGAGAAGATGCATCACGAGACGGTCTACTCAAAACTCCCGAAAGAGCCTCTAAGGCCATGCATTTTTTGACAAGAGGCTATGAAATGGATGCCGAAGCCATCTTACGAGGAGCGTTATTTGACGAATCCTATAACGAAATGGTCATCGTGAAGGACATAGAAGTATATTCACTTTGTGAACATCATTTATTACCTTTTTTTGGAAAAGCACATGTTGCGTATATTCCAAATGGCAAAATTGTCGGCTTGAGCAAGATAGCTAGAATCGTAGATGTCTATGCCAGAAGATTACAAGTACAGGAAAGATTGACGCGCCAAATTCTGGAAGTGTTGGACAAAACGCTTAACCCACACGGAGCGGCAGTTGTCATTGAGGCGCAACATATGTGTATGATGATGCGAGGCGTTCAAAAACAGAATAGTTCCACTGTCAGTTCGGCTTTTACTGGAGAATTTGAGAAGATGGAAACCAGGCAAGAATTCTTGAACCTAATAAGTCACAACTTAGGCTCATAATTAGGCTATTACCTTCCATATACGCCCTTTTCTGCTAAGGCTTGAAGAATAAGTGATTTATTTCGTTGAAAACTTTGAAAATCAATGGATTACTCCTATCTTTGTGCTTCATTATTACCTCAAAACTAAACTATGCTGGCGCAATCAAAAGAAGAGAACTTGGATTTTATAGAATCCTTGGCAGAATACGTGAAAAAGAAAGGGTATCAAGACATTAAGGTAGATCTATTGGAGGGTTTTGAAGCCCCGTCTAAATTAGTCCGAAAAAACTCTACATCCGAAGACATATACACACCAGATGCAACGGCCTCGAAAAGAGGGCGTAAAGATTATTTTGAGGTGGCAATAAAGGGTGACGAAACCGAAAAACTAGCCAGCAAGTGGCAATTATTAGGCACTATAGCAAAAATGAAACGCGGAGGACTTTTTATAGTCATTCCAAGAGGTCATTTTAGATTTGCTTCTGACGTAGTCAAAAGATATAGTATAGAGGCTGAGCTTATCAAGTTATAATACTCATTTGTTAGCTTTTATTCCATAAAAGGATATTGCTCCAATGAGTAATATCCTTTTCTTATGCTACCAATTTTGGATAGCTTCATTTTTCAATTGTTTACATTTTGCTTTCATTCAACCAACTAGGACTTTCAGAGGACATCCAAAAATCAGTCGATTTTCTTGGATTTGAAACGCCTACGCCTATCCAAGAACAGGCCATTCCAATCCTTATCCAAGGTAAAACTGATTTTATTGGGCTTGCCCAAACAGGTACTGGAAAGACCGCTGCTTTTGGACTTCCAGTCCTAGACTTAATTGACGTCGATCAAAAGCACATTCAAGCACTTATCCTAGCACCTACCCGTGAATTGGGCAAGCAGATTGCTCAACAACTCGAGGTATTTGCAAAATTCAAAAAAGGGATGCGGGTTCAAGTTGTATATGGTGGAGCAGCCATTTATAACCAAATAAAAGCCTTAGAGCGGAAGCCTCAAATTTTAATCGCAACACCAGGTCGATTACTCGACCTAATCAACAGAAAGAAAATCTATCTTGACCAAGTCAAAACGGTTATTCTGGATGAAGCGGATGAAATGTTGAGTATGGGATTCCAGGAGGACTTAAATAGTATTCTTTCTCACACACCCAATGAAAAGAATATATGGCTGTTTTCG
Organism: Bacteroidota bacterium; assembly: GCA_024280135.1. Classification (GTDB taxonomy): domain Bacteria; phylum Bacteroidota; class Bacteroidia; order Chitinophagales; family Saprospiraceae; genus HyVt-613. The sequence continues at coordinate 5,149 of JAJRQS010000046.1, forward strand.
GCAACGATGGCCAAAGATGTCAGAAAAATCGTCAACAGTTACATGACGGATCCTGCTGAAGTCAAGGTTAATACGACCAACCAAGTCAATGTGGACATTGAGCATCAATATGCGTTGGTGAAGAACCGAGATAAAATGGAAACCATCAAACGTATTTTGGATG
>JAJRQS010000047.1 GCA_024280135.1 Bacteroidota bacterium
AGATTTGCAGCTTGATTCATCTGGAAATTGACGGAAAAATTCTATTAACTTCATAGTACTTTCAATTTGTTTTAATACAAATATCCATTACTACATCGTAATCAATTTACGAGCTACTGGTAAACTCCCCGATACGCATATTAAATAATATGGGAAAAATTTTTAAATATAAATATGATGACCTTTTCAATCCGACTTTAACTGCCATAAAGAATTTGGGAGGTTCTGGTTCTGTATCAGAAATAGAGGAGCAATGAGTGGAAGGGCTGACAAAGGACTTGTTTTAACTACAGGAAGTTTTACTAGGGAAGCGAAAAAAGAAGCTACAAGAGATGGAGCAACCCCGATTGATTTAATAGATGGTAATGAATTTGCAGAAAGATTAAAAGAACTAAATCTTGGTGTTTCAGTTGAAATGGTAGAAGAGGTTAAAATTAAAACTGATTGGTTTAAAAACTTATAACCTTAAAATTTCCAACAACTGTTGGAGAAATATGATGAAAACACGAAATATATAGATAAAATACAGATAATATTTGGATAATCAAATCTGTAGTCCTATTTTTGTATTTAGATAAAATACAGATAGTTTATGGATAAGATTTTAAACAAGCTCAACTTCGATTTCTTAACGAATCAAAAAACACTCAATTTAATTGGAAAGATTGACTTGTATAAAGGGAAATGGAATGCTATTGAAAAAAGTGAAAACATTTACCTAAAAGAATTACGAAAAATTGCGACTATTGAAAGTATAGGTTCTTCAACAAGAATTGAAGGAGGAACACTAACTGACAAAGAAATTAAAGAACTACTAAATGATGTTAAAATAACAGAACTGAAAACTCGTGACGAGCAAGAAGTTATTGGATATTATGACACATTAGAAATTATATTTGAGAACTATAATGATATTCAATTATCAGAAAACTACATAAAACAACTTCATCAAAGCTTACTTCGATATAGTTCAAAAGACGACAGGCACAGAGGTAGCTATAAATCATTATCTAATAAAGTAGTTGCTAATTATCCATACGGTATTCAAAAAGTAATTTTCAATACAACTGAGGTTTACTTAGTTGAAAGTGAAATGAATGATTTAATAAAATGGACAAATGAAGAATTAATAAAAGAAGAAATACACCCTTTAATTATCATAGGACTATTTGTGTACGAATTTTTATCAATTCATCCTTTTCAAGATGGCAACGGACGTTTGTCTCGGCTTTTGACAACTATGCTATTAATGAAATATGATTATATGTTTATTCAATATGTGTCATTTGAAAATTTAATTGAACAATCAAAAAAAGAATATTACCAAGCCTTAATGGAAGGGCAAAAAAACAGATATAAAGAAAATGAAATTATATCGAAATGGAATTTATACTTTCTTAATAAGATAAGTATCCTAACCAAAAAATTGGATGATAAATATGACGTTTTCAAAACTAAAGGTGGCTATTTAAGCGAACGACAAAAAGAAATTCAGAGCTTTATAAATAAAAATCAACCCGTTAAAATTTCTGACATTTCTAAGTCTTTAAAAAACATCACAATACATACACTAAAAAAAGATTTACAGTATATGAAAGCGGAAAAAATGATTACTGCTATAGGTAAAGGAAAGGGAACAGTTTATATAACGGAAAATAAAAAAATGCCCTAACACTATGTATAGTGCATAGCACCCTTCGGGATGCTACGACACCATACACAAGCCGTTAGCAACAATCAAAACCGAAAACACTTTGACACAACACCGCTTCATCTGGACAGTTTTTCTCACTTTGACACTCGCGTCCACTACCTGCAATAGTCAAGTCAAAACTGATTTACCGAAAGACAGTGTTATTAAGTCAACACTAATTTCTATTGGCCAACCCAAACTCATCAAACACCCTGCCGCTAAAGGATATTCAAGAGGCGCTGGTAACGTCTATTGTGCGTTGATGGATAAAGCAGGCAACCTTTGGTTCGGCACTACTTATGATGGAGTCTACCGTTTTGATGGAAAATCATTTATCAATTTTACTACAAAAGATGGACTGAACGATAATTGCGTTAATTCTATTTTAGAAGATAAGGACGGTAATATTTGGTTTGGAACAAATGTTGGTGTTTGTCGTTATGATGGAAATACAATAACCAATATCCCTATTACCAGTAATAACTTTAGCGGGGCTACTGGAGTAATGCTACAAGATAAAAGTGGAATAATGTGGTTCAGTACAGCCAATGGCGTTTATTGTTACAATGGAAAATCCTTCACTCATTTTTTAGAAAATGATACCGTTATAAATAAGAATCGTCTTCATCTTAAAATGGTAGATTGTATGTTAGAAGATAAAAATGGAAATATTTGGTTTGGTTCCGGAATGATGGGCGGGGAAGGTATTTGCCGTTACGATGGAAAATCCATAACAAGTTTTAAACCAAACGACGATGTTTGGATTTGTAATATGTTAGAAGATAAAGTCGGTAACATTTGGTTCTCTGGAAGAAGTCATGGTTATTTTCGTTATGATGGAAAAACCTTTACCGATTTTACGGAGAAAATTGGATTTAGTCCTATAATCGATACACTTGAAACTCTTTGTCTTACCGGAAAAGTTGGATTTGGTCCTATTTTAGAAGACAAAATTGGAAATATCTGGTTCACCGGAAAGATGAGTAGGTTTGGAGGTGACGGAGGTATATGGCGTTATGATGACAAATCTTGTTCAAATTATACTACCATAGAGGGCTTTGGAGATTATCAGGTTTGGTGTATGGTTGAGGATAAAGAAGGAAATATTTGGATAGGCACAAACAATACCGGCTTGTATCGGTTTGATGGAAAAACATTTGCCTGTTTTTCGGAATAGACCATATTAACGACTAATCGGGCTAAAGTAACTGTTGCTAACACCAGTAACCGTTGCGCAACCCCTCACTCTGTCAAATAACAGCTGGTTTTAAGTCCATTTAAGAGCGCTTTGTTTCAAATCCGACCGCTCTTCACCTGAAATTTAATAGCCACTAGTAGCAGCTTTTGTCCGTTTTAGAAGTCCAAAAAACAAAAGCAATGAAGCCTTCATTCTTTCCACCTTACTTACTGCCTTTTTCCTAGTAAACTTCATGTATTTTTTCAAGTTATAGGCGGCCCCAGCCATAAGCATTGCTTTATTAGCCTGTTTGATTCCGATCGTATTAACCTTTCGCATACCATAAAACTGGGTCAGTGAACCAAAAACAGGTTCTACTGTGGAGCTTCTGAGATATTTTAATCGACGTCCCTGTTTGGTTTTTAGTCGAGCAATAGCTCGATCATATTCGGGCTTGTAATACGTGATGTCTATGCGTTTTTCAAAACTCTTCCCGATGCACGCAGTCTTGATCGGGCAGTCTCTACAGTCTGCTCGCTTGGTTGCATACTGGTTCTTTTTAACTCCTTTGTCTTCATAGACTTTACGATGTTCTGCCCTCTTTGCTTGGGAACATTCCCAGTAATTGCCATCCTTGTGATAGTTAAAGCCATTTGGGCCTCCTTTATATTTACCATGTGGTGGAATGTAACTTGTTAGCTCTTGTTCTTCAAAAAACGCATAGTTATCACCACTGCTGTAGCCCGCATCGGCAAGAACATTGTGCATGAGCATACCATGCTTGTTTAAGCGCTCTTTGAGACGTAGTGTGATCTTTTGTAAATGTTGACTGTCCTTTTGATCTGCATAATCTGCGCCTATATCTGTGATCACATGATTGGCCGTATCAACGCTCATTTGACTCAAGTAGTTAAGCTTTCTTGACTTGCCTGGCTTTACGCTTATACGAGCATCTGGATCTGTTGGGCTGTAATGCGTTTTATTACTTGTGTATTTGGCTTGTTTGTGATTATGCCCTGGGCGATCACCACTTGAGTCTCGCCAGTTTTGATTCCTGCTTTCTAGTGACTTCAACTCTGAGTCACTTGCTTTTAGCTTTCGCTGATCATCATCCGATTTATCCTCTTTTGATTTGCGTCTGGGTTCGTCTTGTTCGTTAGTCCTACGAATTCTGCGGATGTGATCTTCCAGATCTGATTCAGCCACTTTCAATTCTAAACTATCCATACTTGCATTCGCTTTTACTGGTGCGGAATCGATCACCTGGGTATGACCACTTACCATGTCCTTTTCAATGCACATCGACAATACTTCGGTAAATACCTTTTCAAATAAATCTTCGGAATATAACTGACGTGTTCGGCTTATTGTTGAGTGACACGGCAAGGGTTCATCCAAATCATAACCTACGAAAAACAGAATATACATGCGCATTGAACAATGGTCGATTAACTTTCGATCACTGATAATGTTTTCCAAATACCCAACTAAATTAAGCTTGAAGAATACTATTGGATCCAATGATTTTTGGCCGCAAGAACCGTAATGTTCTTTGGTCAATTTACGCACAAATCGTAAATCCAATTGCTCGGATAAACGTCGATAAAAGTTCTCTTTAGGAACGTGGTTACTTAGCTGGAAGCTCGTGAATATTTTCTCTTGATAGTCTTTCTCACCTTGCATGACTCAAGATACAAAAGTAAAATCTTGAATTAGTAGAATTCAAGTAACTTTATCAACAGAGTTGCGCAACAGCCACAA
>JAJRQS010000048.1 GCA_024280135.1 Bacteroidota bacterium
GAACGGCTCGAAAGAGCCTATTGAACGCCGAAGGCTCTTTAAACGCTACGGTAGTAGCCTTTGAACAAAAATAGGAGCAAAGCCATTTTTAATGAGGAATTTCAAAAACCCACTACAAATGACGAAGAGCCAAATTTATATATTAATTAACCAAATTCCTTATGAATCCAAAGATAAATTATCCAAAGGACTAGTAATGGACGTTACCGATGAAGTTGTAACATGCGTATAGATCAAGGTCGTTTTGATGTCTTTACGACCTAATCGTTCTTGGATTACTAGTTTTCGTTTTTTAATGGGTCATAGCATCACACAAGTAATGGATGGGTCAATTAGTATTGGTTTTGGTGAGTGCGGATATTTTGACTTCCGCTAACATCAGTACGAAATTGGCGAGCAATCTCTTTTGCCGCTTCGAGGTTGACAGAATAAACGGCTTGCGGCATCAAAATTCAGCATACAACCCTATCTATTTTCCAAGCCCAAATCTGTGAGCAAAAAGAATAAAACCCCTACCTTGCAAAAAAATTAACCATGCATAAATTATTGATCGCTAATCGGGGTGAAATCGCTTTAAGAATCATGCGTACTGCCCGTAAAATGGGGATAACCACAGTTGCCGTCTATTCGGAGGCTGATCGAAACGCGCCCTTTGTTTTATTTGCGGATGAAGCTTATTTACTCGGGCCTCCTCCGTCTGCCCAATCTTACCTTTTAGGGGATAAAATCATTGATGTCGCCCTAAAGGCTAAGGTTGATGCGATTCATCCTGGGTATGGTTTTTTGAGTGAAAATGCTGTTTTTGCGCAAGCAGTTACAGATGCAAATATTATTTTTGTAGGCCCTAGCCCACATGCAATGCGCATCATGGGTAGTAAATTAGCGGCAAAAGAAGCGGTCAAAGGATACGATATTCCGATGGTACCGGGAACGGACGAAGCGGTGAAAGACATCTCAAAAGCAAAAGCCTTAGCAGATGAAATGGGCTATCCGATTCTTATCAAAGCATCTGCGGGCGGTGGCGGTAAGGGCATGCGAGTCGTGCACAAAGCAGAAGATTTTGTTTCGATGATGGATAGGGCACAAAGTGAGGCAAAGTCCTCTTTTGGGGATGATGCGGTTTTTGTAGAAAAATACATTACTTCGCCTAGACATATTGAGATTCAAATCCTTGCGGACAAAAAAGGAAACACGGTTCATCTATTTGAGCGAGATTGTTCTATTCAACGGCGTCACCAAAAGGTTGTAGAAGAAGCGCCTAGTGCCGTCTTAACTCCAGATTTGCGTAAGCGAATGGGCGAAGCAGCCATCAATGTAGCGAAGGCTTGTCAATACGAAGGAGCGGGTACCGTCGAGTTTTTGGTAGATGAAGATTTGAATTTTTACTTCTTAGAGATGAATACTCGACTTCAAGTGGAACATCCAGTTACGGAGATGATAACGGGTCTAGACTTGGTGGAACAACAATTAAAAATAGCTGCAGGTCATGATATAGATTTTGCGCAAGCGGATCTTTCGATAAATGGTCATGCTTTTGAACTTCGGGTCTATGCAGAAGATGCATTCAATAATTTCTTGCCTAGCACAGGTACTTTGACAACCTACCAAATTCCTACTGGCGAAGGCGTACGGGTAGATGATGGTTTCGTAGAAGGCATGGATATTCCCATTTATTATGACCCGATGATTGCCAAATTAGCGGTCTGGGCACCAACCCGACAAGCAGCTGCAAAGAAGATGCTTCAAGCCATTTTAAATTATAATATTAAAGGAATTGAGACGACGCTTCCTTTCGGAAAATTTGTATTTAACCAACCCGATTTTTTGGCAGGACATTTTAATACTCATTTTGTAGCCAACTATTTCTCGAAAGAGCAAGCTGAACAACAAAATGAGAACGCGGCAAAGATTGCGGCGAAAATGGGTCTTTGGCTTTACCTAAAAGAAAAACGTCGCCTAAAAGTAGTGGGGCACAAATAAATACCTACTCTAAAATTTGAGCAGCGTGATCTTTGGTTTTCACTTTGGAGATGATTTTGGTAATGATACCGTCCTCGATGACAAAAGTTGTTCGGATGAGCCCGATGTATTCACGCCCCATAAATTTCTTTTTACCCCAAGTTCCGTATGCTTTCGCAACGACTTTCTCCGTATCAGCAAGTAAATGAAAAGGCAATGACTTTTTCTCAATAAAACGTTGGTGGCGCGCTTCAGAGTCTGGGCTTACACCCAAAATCTCATACCCTGCTTGCTGTAAGACGCTGTATTCATCCCGCAAGTTGCAAGCCTGATTGGTACAGCCAGGCGTCATATCTTTAGGATAAAAATACAAAACCAACTTCTTACCTTTATAATCCGATAGAGACACCGTCTCACCTGTTTCGATAACGCCTTTAAAATCAGGCGCTTTATCGCCTTCTTTTAGTTTTACTTGTTGAGTCATTGCCTTTTGCTTTTTGGCTATTTGCAAATAAATTTGCCTGTAGCAGCAAAGTTCTTGCCTTTTAAGATGTAAAAATACATACCTGCCTGTAGGGTGCTCACATCTACACGCTGCCTATTAAAAATTTCTTTACTGAGCACACGTTTTCCTGAAGTGGTATATATACTAATATTAAAGCTTACTTGATCTGCCACGTCAAATTGAATAACATCAGCCGTAGGATTTGGAAATATATTAACATCAATCTCAGGTAAATTGCTTATCCCGACTAGCCCATTTTCATATTCTTCGTAGTAATATTGCTTCTTACTTTTAAGTTCAAACTCTTGAGTTTCCGTGTTTATGGTGTAACGTGTTGTATGATCAAGTCCGCCAAAATCAGTGTAAGTAAAATCAGAATACCCACTCAAAACCCATTCAGTCCCCCAACTATATTCTTCTCTCCTAGCAATATCTCCCATTGTAGAATAGATACTTACGAATCTTTTTGATGGGAGATTCCCCTAAGTCGTTCAAAACGAATCTTTCTAAAGCCAATCGTTGACCTTGGTCATTATACAATAACTCATTTTTATGTACAATTTTTAATTCCCCAGTTTCACTATCGAGTTCATAAAAATATCCTATACTAGTTGTATCAGTAGTAAAATCATATTCTATTTTTTCATATGTTATAAAAGTGCTCTCTCCTATTTTTTTCCTTTTATACACATACTTCTGAAGTCGATCCAACTCATCATAGTCATAACTAGAGGAATAGACGGCCGTGTCTCCACTCAAATAAGCATAACTAGTGTATTGTAAAATTAGATTTCCATTTGGGCTCAACTTCGTAATCGATCTAATTCTAAATGTTTCGGAATCAGCATCCCAAGTATATTTATTAACCAAAGAATCCTGTCCAGATACATTTCGCAGTTTTACTTCTCCTCTATGATACGTATAAGTATTTGACGCAGCATCGTATTTTTGAACCACAAGGGAATCCATATTTTCCTGCATCGAATAAGTTACTCTAACTTCGTTCAATGCAAACAAAGCATTGTTATCATCCCAAAAATAAAATCTGTCCACTTCATCATCTGGCCCATATGTTATACTGTCAACAGAAATGTTCACATACCCACCGTCAATAAAACGCTGTTTTAATAAAACTACGTGGTTCGAACTAGTGTCAGCATCATATTGATAGGTAAACGTATCTAATTGACCATTAAAAAAAGCGCTACGTGCCACCAATCGGTGATCCAAATAACTAGGACTTAAGAATAAATTCTCCATGTCATTTAAGTCTAAAGCGGGATCTGAAGAGACCCCATCTTGGCCTATTGCTCCATAAGTAATACAAAAAAGAGCAACATAAAAAGTACAATGGATTTCATAATTCAATTTTTAGATTAAAAAAAAACAAAAGTACAACAATTTAAGTAATAAGCCAACTTTACAGAATTAAGTTTCAAAACACGATTTTTCTAGTTTAAGACACACATTTTTCGTAAATTTCCGTTCTATTTGCATACATCTTTGACACAACCGTAACTTATGCGTCCATATTTACTAGTCTTTTTGTTTTTTTCTCTGTTTGCAGGTGATATGCTTGCGCAACAAGGTCACGTTGAATTTGGCAAAAACCGGGTACAATATCATCGACGTTTTGATGAGTGGATGAAATATGAAAGCCAGAATTTCATCACCACCTGGTATGGAACGGGTCGTAAAGTCGCGGAAACCGTTTCTTTGTTGGCAGAAGTAGATTTGCCTTATATCCAGGAATTTTTAGAATACAAGCCCGCGGACAAAATACGAATCATCGTCTATACTGATTTATCGGATTTGAAGCAAACCAACATTGGCAGCGAGGAGCAATTTACCAATACGGCAGGTCAAACGATGATTCGAGAGAACAAGATCTTTGTTTATTTCAATGGCGATCATCAGCATTTGCGTAAGCAGATACGAGAAGGGCTCGTTAAGATTTTTGTACAGAATATGATCATTGGCGACAGCTGGCAAGAGATGGTACAGAATGCAGCGCTGTTGAATTTACCCGATTGGTATGTGGAAGGGATAGCCTCTTTCATCAGTGATGAGTGGACGCCAGAAATGAGTCTTTGGCTACAAGATGAATTTAATAAAAAAAGAGACAATGATTTCCAAGCGATTGCAACAGCCAATCCTAAGAAAGGCGGCCACGCCATGTTTTACTATTTATATACAGCTTATGGCAAAGCTAATTTGAGCAATCTTATCTATTTGACGAGGCTCAATAGAAGTTTGGAAACAGGCATCATCCACGTATATGGCAATTCACTAAAAGCCATTGAACTAGAATGGAAACAATTTTTTAATAAACAATTTGAAGCTAAATATAAAAGTCGGGATGTCCTTTCGGAAAGTAATAGTCTTAAAATTAAAAATAGACATAACGTACCCATCACCAAATTAAAGTTAAACCCTGATGCCTCCAAAATACTTTATATCCAAAATGAAATTGGAAAAGTAAAAATATATATCCAAGACTTGGAAACGGGTAAGCGCACTCGAATTTTTAAGAAAGGCTTTAGAAATCCTTTTCAGGCTACGGACTACAATTATCCTTGTGTGGCTTGGAGACCTGACGGCAAAGGTGTTGATATTATCTATAAATATCGGGATGTCATTTATCTTGCGGAATATGATGTCAAAACTAAAAAAACGAAGACAGAAGAATTTTTGCCTGGCTTTCAAAATGTTCACTCTGTTGAATTTGTTGATGGTCATACGCTGGCCATTTCAGCAACAGTCAATGGTTTTAGTGATGTCTTTTTGTACTATCCGACTAAGCGGAGTAGCCAAAGGATAACCCAAGACATCTGGGATGATCTCGATGTTACGGTCACTCGTCTCAATGGCAATAGCGGATTACTCTTTGCGTCCAACCGTCCAGACTCCTTGCTAGTCAATCGAAAACTAGACTCCATCCTTCCCATCGGAGATTTTGATATTTTTTATTACAACTTGGACAGCATGGGCAAAGAATTAGTTCAAGTAACGCATACGCCACATGCAAACGAAAAAACACCTTTTTCCATAGATTCCAAATGGATAGGATACCTAAGTGACCGTTCGGGTATTTATAATCGTGAAGTCGGTTTTTTGAAAGAAGAAATCGTGGCACACCATCGCGTCTATCGCATGAAAGATAGCACCCTTATTGAAGTGCCGCTAGATTCGATTATTCCTTCTTTAGACACCTCTTTTGTAGATACTACTTGGGTAAAAGAAATAAGGCGGCTACAATCCTATGTGCATCCTATTACGAATTATGGTTTCAACATGATCAATCAAAGTTACCAAAATGGTCAACTAATTAACCTCGTCAAAACCAAAGGCGTTTATAAGGTCTATAAAGATACTTTATCCATTTCGGATAATAAACATAGCATTATTTCTCAATACAAAAAAAATAGAATTACAAATAAAAAAGTTCCACAGAAGCCCAACACTGTTTTAGTACAAGACACTATCCCTCCTGTCGAAGAAGCGAAAGTTGATTATTTTTTTGTGACTCCTTTTGATGACATAGAAGAAACCAAAAAGAAAGAAGAAAAAACGACCACTCTAGTTGCCAAAATTAGAAAAAGAAGTCGAAACATTAAATACGTCTATGCGCCTCCAGGTCCAGTAGAACCCTTTAAAAGAGCTAGAATCACGCCCAAACAAATCCGATTTAGGACGGACTACATCACTACTCAGGCGGACAATAATATGTTGTTTGGGGGGCTCGACAGCTACGCCGGCACACCCGAAGAATTCACCACCCCTCCCCCTGGCATATTAATGAAAGCGAATTTTAAAGACCTATTAGAAGATTATGAATTAGAAGGAGGAATGCGTTTTAATTTGACTTTTAATAAAATGGAATATTTCATGCAATACTGGGATCGCAAGCATAGAATAGACCGCCAATATGGGATTTATCTTCGACGCGCCTCGCAAATTGATAATAATGTTAATTATTTCATTCCACACACCGTTAAAAATCAAACGATAATTGCGACTTCACAATGGCGCTATCCTTTTGA
>JAJRQS010000049.1 GCA_024280135.1 Bacteroidota bacterium
AACAGTTATCGCATTACGAGCCGCTTCTATATCCGTAAATTCAATATTAAAAGTATTTTTATAATTTCCTGGCTCTCCATTTTTGTAATACTTAACTACTTTTTCTTTGTGCTTGGCATTTATTTCGATGGCTAGTTTCTTTCCCGAAATATCCCATTTTACTTTCTTTGGATCCAAATCCGCTAAGGCAAATTCAAAATTCTCTTCTAGTTGCTTCTTGCCCGTTTTCACGCTAGTAAAAGTCCATTTACAATCTTCGCCTTCGACGGCTATGCTTTGTTCTCTATTTGGTACGTTTTGCTCTTTTAGTGTTTTTGATAGCCAGTCAAGGTTTTCTCTTAAAGTCGAGAACGGCTTAAAACCGCCTTCTTCACATTTATGGGCTGCAGTAGTGGCTGCGACCTGCATTGTCTTTGCGGATTCAATATCTTTAGCCACGATAGAGACCTTATTGGTATAGCTATCTATTTCTCCTTCTTTAAACACTTGGATCAATTTATTTTTGGACGTTCCTATTACTAACAGCACTTTATTTCCTTTGATTGAAATATCAATTTTCTTTGCCTTTACATCCACAAAATTAAATCTATATTCTTTGGTTTTGGCATCTGAATCTCCTTTCGCTTCACTATAATTAAATACTGTTGCACAAGAAGCTTTGAGTTTTTGGCCCACCTGAATTTTATCCAAAGACACCTCGCCTGTATGCTTTCCCAAATGGCTTAATGCCTCATTAGCCGAAGAAAAAGAAGGACGATTCATTTCCTCTATCTTTCTACTCTCCACTATCAACGATTCTAGAACCTCCACCATACATTTTGCCTTATCAAAATCTGAAAAATAAAATTTCACTTTATTGGTATAGTTGGTTTTTTCACCCTTGCGGTAAAAAATGTATTTCTTATTCCTCTTTGTCTTGGCCTCTACAAAAAACTCTTTACTTTTAATCTGCAGCTTGATACTACGTTTATTCAAATCCGCCAAGTTAAAATGCCATTCTTCTTCTTTGGTGGACTTGGCTTTGGTCACGACCGAATAATCAACCATTACACCTTTCAATACAAGTTTTTGCTCTACAGCAACCTCTCCAGTTGAAAAATCAGTAATACTCTTTTCCAACCAAGCATACCCTGCTGTTGCATTAGATGGGCAATCCGAAGGCATTGTTTTCGCTTGTTCAACGATTTCTTTTAAAGCACTTTCTATGGCTTTTCCAGCGTCCGGATCTCCAGCATAAACTTTTAATTTTGCTAAATAATTTTTAAATTTTCCCTCTTCCGAGAATGCGATCATCTTTTGCTTAGATTTCATAAAGACATTAACTTCAATCACATCTTTATTTGTTTTGGAACGGATAGCTTTCACGTCCACATCTTGCAAACTAAATGCATACGAAGTCGATTTGACTTTTCCTTTCTTCTTGCTCGTTTCATCTATTTTTAAGATGGCTTTGTAAGGTTTTTCTTTATCCCATTCTAAAGCTTGACTGATCACGTAAGACTTCGTTTCAACATCTACCAATTGAGATTGGAGTTCATTGAGTGAAGAAATGAGTTCGGATTGTGCTTGAGCAAAGAAAGAAATAGAAAATAGCAAAAAAAACAAAGAAATCCTTTTCATCGGGCTGATTTATAGTGAAAGATTGCCCAAAAATAAAGGTTTTTCATCTAGGAAACAATGCCCTCTTTTTTATTAATATGTTAATGGCGGTGAGGTGCCTATGTTATTATTAGCACCAAAATGTTATTTCTGACCGTAGGCACGTTCTTTCAAATCTTTCAGAAATGGGGATGCAAAAATAAATGATTGCAGTAATTCATTATCCGAATCAATAATATGATCTTTACTACCTTGCCAAGCTACTTTGCCTTCATGAATCAAAGAGATATTTTCTCCAATACCCATGACCGAGTTCATATCGTGGGTATTGATGATCGTCGTGGTTTGGTTAGTTCTAGTGATATCTAAGATTAATTCATCGATGAGCAATGAAGTTTTGGGATCAAGTCCAGAATTGGGTTCATCACAGAAGAGATAATCAGGGTCTAATACTATCGCCCTTGCGATACCCACTCTTTTTTGCATACCTCCACTGACCTCCGAAGGATACTTATCATTGGTTCCTTCCAGTCCCACTACTTCTAGGCAATAATCTACTCTTTTTCTTTTTTCCGCAAGGGTCATTTTCTTAAACATATCCATTGGAAACCGGATATTCTCTTCGACTGTCATCGAATCAAAGAGCGCTGAACCTTGAAATAGCATGCCGATATTCATCCGTATTTCCCGCATAGATTGCTTATCTAAATCTGTAAAATTCACATCAGAATACCAGATTTTTCCAGCAGTAGGCTCCATTAAGCCCACTAACAATTTTAATAAAACCGTTTTTCCAGCACCACTACGTCCGATGATCAGATTGGTTTTTCCCTTCTCAAAATTCATAGAAATACCCTTCAAAACTTACGTCTCATCAAAACTTTTAAATATATTTTCTGTCCGAATCATCCGTTAACTTGTCAAAAGAATTACTAATAAATAATCCGCCATTAGAATCAAAATATTGCTATAAACCACTGCTTGTGTACTTGCCTTACCCAAAGCCACACTTCCGCTCTTCACAAAATAACCTTGGTAACAACTCACTGTAGAAAGAATGAAGGCAAACACAAAGGACTTAATAAACATCATCTTGACATTATAAGGGTTGTAGAAAGTCCTCAAACCCCGAATATAATCCACATCACTCAATGCTCCAGGTATTACAGTCGCCAAATACCCACCGATGATGGCTACAATCGCTGACACCGCTACTAACAATGGAATCACTGCTACTGCTGCTATCGTACGAGGCATCACCAAGTAAGCAGCAGTATTCAACCCCATGATTTCCATGGCGTCAATATGTTCCTTTTGGCGCATCCCACCTATTTCGGAGGTCATATTCGAGCCCACTTTTCCCGAAAGAACAAGCGTCGTAAAAGTCGGTGATAGTTCTATAATCGCTAGATCCCGCACAATATAACCGATATAATACATTGGTACCATCTGCCCATCAAGTTGATACACAAATTGCATCGCTGAAACGGCTCCAATAAAAACAGAAATCAGCACCACTATCGTCAAGGAGCCGATACCTATATCATACATTTGGCGTACTGTTTCTTTCCAATACATCTTAAGATTCTCGGGCTTAGAAAAAGCTTGCCACAACATCATCAAGTAACGCCCAAAGTGATAGGGGAATCTCCAAATCATTAGATACACAATTTTACGAAGCCAAAAGTATTACATTTTTTGGCTATACAAGGTCATATCCAACGTAATTATTAGCTTTGTGGTTCACAATAACCTACTTTATGAATAAAAATGCTGTAATCTCTGGAGGAACTAAAGGAATTGGACTTGCCTTGGCCCACGCTTTCGCAAAAATCGGCTTCGATATAGCGCTCTGCTCTAGGAATAAAGATGAGCAATCGGATCTAGTGGATGCTTTCGCAAAAAAATATCCAAACGTCAAAGTTCATACTTTCGTCGCTGATGTCAGTAAACGAGAAGAGGTGTTCGCTTTCGCAAAATTCATCCAAAGTAAAATGCCCCAAGTCGATGTCCTCATCAACAATGCTGGCGTATTCTTACCGGGGGACATCCTAAAAGAAAAAGAAGGTCAACTAGAATCTCAAATAGAAACCAATCTATACAGTGCCTACTATTTGACTCGTGCGCTAGTCCCTTACCTCCCCAAACACGGACACATCTTCAATATGGCTTCCATCGCTAGCTTCATGGCCTACAAAGGAGGGGGCAGTTATACCATCTCCAAATTTGCCATGTTAGGTTTCTCCAAAGTCCTACGCGAAGAATTAAAAGATCAATTCATCAAAGTCACGTCAATCATGCCAGGTGCGACTTGGTCAAACTCCTGGCAAGGAGACAACCTCCCTCCCTATGAGCGCTTGATGCCTGCTGAAGATATTGCAGCGATGGTGGTTGCGGCTTGGCAATTGGGGCCTTCATCTGTAGTTGAAGATTTGGTTATTCGACCTCAATTAGGGGATTTATAGGGTGCTTCCTGCGGTCGCGTTGTGCTTCCTGCGGTCGCGTTTATGTGCTTCCTGCGGTCGCGTTTATGTGCTCCTGAGGTCGCGTTTATGTGCTCCTGCGGTCGCGTTTATGTGCTCCTGTGGTCGCGTTGATGTGCTCCTGCGGTCGCGTTTATGTGCTCCTGAGGTCGCGTTGATGTGCTCATGAGGTCGCGTTGATGTGCTCCTGTGGTCGCGTTGATGTGCTCCTGCGGTCGCGTTTATGTGCTCCTGAGGTCGCGTTGATGTGCTCATGAGGTCGCGTTGATGT
>JAJRQS010000050.1 GCA_024280135.1 Bacteroidota bacterium
AATAAAGAATTTCATGGAGAAGGGTCAATAGGGTTGATATCATCGAGATTGACACTTGAAGGTCCTATTAGTAAAGATCGGACTTCGTTTGTGGTGTCTGGCCGTAGAACTTATGCAGATTTAATAGCAAGGCCTTTCGTCAAAAGAGCTAATAAAAATCTTGGCACATCAAACTCTTTTAAACTATATTTTTATGACTTAAATGCAAAAGTAAATCATAAAATAAATGATAAACATCGTGTCTTTGTGAGTGCTTATATGGGTTCAGATAACTTTGGGTTTAGTAGTAAAGAGAATTTTGGGAATAGTTTTTACGAAACGACATCAGGTATCAAATGGGGTAATATAACAACTGCCGCAAGATGGAATTATAAGATTAGTCCTAAATTATTCGCCAATACAACCTTTACGCATAGCCGGTTTAAGTTTGACTCGGGTGCTTCTCAAACAGAGAAAGATGGTAATGGAGTGGATAAGTTTGATTTTCGATTAGCTTCGGGTATTTTTGATTGGAGTGGAAAAATCGATTTTGATTTTATTCCTAATCCTAGACATTATATTCGATTTGGAATTAGTAATACGTATCATACTTATACACCTGGCGGGATTGTGGTGGAAGGTAAAAGTGGTAGCGATCCTTTTAAGATTGATTTTCGTCAAGACAAAAGGTATTCTCATGAATTTGACTCTTATATAGAAGATGATGTTCAATGGGGCGCACTCAAAGCGAATGTTGGCTTTCACTTATCTGCTTTTAAGGAAAAAGAAACCGTATATGTTTCTCCACAGCCAAGAATAGGGCTTAGGTACTTGCTTAATGATAAGTGGTCTCTAAAGTCTTCATTCACGACAATGACACAATACATTAATTTATTGACCAATGAATCTTTGAGTTTGCCAACGGATCTATGGGTGCCTAGTACAAAGAAAATACTACCTCAAGAGTCTTGGCAAGTGGCTATAGGAGCGGCTTCTACATACTTGAAGGATGTAGAAGTAAGTATAGAAGCTTATTACAAAAAAATGAATAATGTGGTTTCCTATAAGGAAGGTGCTTCTTTCTTTGACCAACAAACAAATTGGGAAGAAAAAATTACGCAAGGAAAGGGTACGGCTTATGGAACGGAGCTTTTAGTTCAGAAAAAATTTGGAAAAACAACAGGTTGGTTGGGTTATACATTGTCATGGAATAATAGGCAGTTTGACGAGATTAACTCTGGCAAAGAATATCCTTTTAAATATGATAGAAGGCATGATGTTGAACTAGTTGTGAGTCATCAAATTAGAGAAAATATAAGCATTTCAGGGACTTGGATTTATGGTACAGGTAATGCCATTTCGCTCCCAATTGCAAGCTACAACGGTTATACTTCGGTAACTAATGGGGTTCCAAATTGGGCTCGAAGCTTTGAAATATTAGGAGAAAAAAATAGTTATAGAATGGGCGCTTATCACCGAATGGATTTGGGCGTAGAGTTTACCAAAAAGAAAAGTTGGGGTGAAAGAGCATGGATCGTTAGTTTTTACAATGTGTATAATCGTAAGAACCCATTTTTTATATATTTGGGGCGTGACTATTCGAGTGGGACGTCTAAAAACGCTTTCAAAAAAGTTAGTCTCTTTCCCATCATTCCTTCGGTATCTTACCGTTTCAAATTTTAATCTCAAAAAACTAATCTGATGAAAAAAATCATTTATATATTTCTATTGGGCACTTTAGTCCTCTTTTCTTCTTGCGAGAATTTTTTTGAACAAACCGTGACAATTGATGTTCCGGAGCATGAACCGAAGTTAGGTATTACCGCCATCTTCGATCAAGA
This sequence comes from Bacteroidota bacterium, assembly GCA_024280135.1. GTDB lineage: Bacteria > Bacteroidota > Bacteroidia > Chitinophagales > Saprospiraceae > HyVt-613. Next base: position 1,821 of record JAJRQS010000050.1, read on the forward strand.
TCAAGACTCTTTGGCAGTCATGGTGTCTAAATCTGTCGGAGCCTTATCAGAAAAAAATGCGGGTATCTTGCATGATGCTACAGTAAAGTTGTTTGAGGGAGGTAATCTAATTTCTGATTTTAAAGAGAAAGAAGATTCTGGTATATACTTTACCGATGGCATCCACTTTACAGAAGGTCAAGCGTATACCTTAGAAGTCTCTGCACCCAACTTAAAAACGGTCACTTCTACGCAAAAAATGCCAAGTCACCCTATAATAATAGAAGCTGATTTCTTTGCAGAAAAAGGAAAATTAAATATTCGTTTTAAGGACGTAGTTGGAGAAGATACCTATCTATTGGGTATTAAAAAGCATAATGATTTAAGTGGAGGGACAGAATATATTTATTTGGATCCAAATGGTATCACAAAAGAAAGTGCGTTGGATGGATACCGAAACCTTACTTTTTTAGATAATACATTTGAAGGGAAAGAGACGAGTCAAAGTTTTTTTGCAAGTAATAGCATTGTTAAAGAGAACGATACATTGGATTGCTTCCTGACTAATGTTACGAAAGCGTATTATTATTTTGATCAGGCGTATTTAAAGCAAGAGAACGATGTTGGCTTTTTTTCAGAGCCAATCATTTTACCTAGTAATTTTGAGAATGGGTTTGGATTGTTTGCATTAAGAAATCAAGCTTATATTCAGATAATTGCTAAAAAGTAAAGACAGAATGACATTTGAAAGCAGTTAGCCATTTAGGTTAGCTGCTTTTTTGTCTATTTTTAGTTCCCGATTGTTTTTAGAACCATCTATTCCTTATATCGTTATACTACTATAAGGCACGATTATAGCTGCCACTATCGCTAAACACTTGTAAAATGAAAATAGCTGTTTTTCCTGCATCTTTTGACCCAATTACCAAAGGTCATGAAGAAATTGCCCGTCGAGCTTTACCTCTTTTTGATAAGATAATTTTGGCCATTGGAATCAATTCACAGAAGAAGACTTTGTTTTCGCTTGCGCAAAGACGTAAATGGTTAGAAGATGTCTTTGCTGATGAGCCTCGAATTGTGGTGGATACTTTTGAAAACTTGACAGCTGATTATTGTAAGACCATCGGTTCCAAGTACTTGATAAGAGGCTTGCGAAATGCCTCGGATTTCGACTATGAAAAGACCATTTCACAATTGAATCATATAATTGGTGATGGCATCGAGACCATCTTTTTTATCAGTCTTCCAGAATATTCACACATCAGCTCTACGATTGTAAGGGAAATCATAAAGGGTGGGGGAGATGCTTCTCCTTTTGTCCCCACTAAGGTTACTTTTGGGGGTATCTAATTAAAACCACTATTATTTTTTATTGGATTTTTTCTTATCCTTTTTCTTTGGACTCAACTTATAAGCCAAATATCCAATCCCCACGACAAAGTGAGCAATAACAATAAATAAAAATACCTTGATCCAAAATGGTGACATGAGTAGTTATTTTAATTAAAAACGATAGCCAGTTCCGAGACCTAATAGAATGATAGCCCCTTCTCCAGTAGCTTCCCCATCTGTTTTAGTATTTATTTCAAACCCAAAAGCAAATGTGGGTGTTAGAAAAAAATGTTTTTTTACGAAAGTATATCCACCTTCTAACGTGGGTTGAATGACCGTGATTTTAGTAATCCCATTCATTTGCAAAGGAGGTTTTGGTAACGTTTCTTTTCCCCATTTTACTTCATTAAACCAGACATCATTGCGTAAGCCTAGAAAAAATCGTTCATGGTTTTCTGAAAAATATCTTTTATAACCAACAGTAAAACCGAATCCCTGTCCCTCTTCCGTATAATGTTTACCTAACTGCCGATGGTCAAAGATATTGGTACCTATTCGTAAGTGTACAGCGTGCCTTTCGGAAAAATTCTTTTCTATTCTTGCACCTGGCAAAATACCTGTTGGGTACGCTTGAAATTCAAGTCCTACATCCCAACTATCTTGTGCAATGGAAAAATAGCTAAGAAATAAACATAGGAATAGGAACGTAATCTTTTTCATACTTTAAGTTTAGGGGGCAATTTTAGAAAAACGTTGTGTCGAAATCACAGAGCCATCTACAATCAATTGAACAAGATATAAACCTGGCTTGAGGGTTTTAAATTCAAAATACCTTTCAGTTGATTTTTGGAAATATTCATTTACGGGTGTTGCTACTTTTTGACCAAGAATATTTAAAATATTAATTTGAACAGGTTGGGCTCTTGAAATTTCGATAGAAAAGGTAGTCCCAATAATCATTGGATTCGGGTAGATGCTGAGTTGTATGTTGTTAGGGACAGTGTGATGATTAGTACTTGGTGCACAAGCTGAAAAATTATTTTTAATTTCTGCCTGCTGGCGTATGGCCTGAGTCAAATTCGCTTCATTCACGGGATAGATATCAGAATCGACAAAGGTTTTATTGGGCGCTATCAAAAGCACAGTTGGGAAAGCGGTTACACCATATAAGTCGGCAATTTGATTAGTTTTACCCGTATTTACCATGGGGTATTGAATGTCTAATTTTTGAGCAGCTTTTTGAATGAGCGCATCCGATGTACCTCTGGTGAGTCCAATGAAGATGATGTCTCCTTCGTTACATCCATATTGTTTGTACGCTTTATTCATGCTTGCTACGCCCAATTTACATGTGCTGCAATTTGGAAAAGAAAAGTCCAACAATACATATTTACCCTCCTTTAGATAATCAAAAAGATGGTGCTCATTCCCTTTGGTGTCAACTACCTTGAAGTCTATAGCATTTGCGATTGTTGCTTGCCCTGCTAGTTGCAAACTGAGCAAAGAAAGAATAAAGAAAAGAGTAAATTTTTGAAGTAAATTCATCTCAATATTAGTATCCAGAGGTTAATAAGAGGTCTAGATTAATGGTCTTAATCCCAAACCGACGACCTAAATAATTATTGGTTAAACTGCCTTTATAAGTATAAACTCCATTACGCAAGCCTTGGTCGATTTGTAACATCTGTTCTATGCCACCATAATGATCGGCACGACGCAAAATGCTGGTCAATATATTACTAATGGCTACTGATGCCGTTTGGGAAACCATAGACGGAATATTCGGTACGCAGTAATGAATGACATCGTGCTTCGTGAAAGTAGGATGTTTGTGTGAGGTAACCTCAGATGTTTCAAAACAACCGCCTTGGTCAATACTTACATCTACTATTACGGAACCTGGTTTCATTTTCATAACTAAGTCTTCTGAGACGACCATGGGTGCACGCCCAGAATTGGAGTGGATCGCACCGATCGCTACATCTGCATCTAATAATTGTTTTTTGAGGTTTAAGGGGTCTAGTACCGAAGTAAATAATTGCTTACCTATATTATTCTGTAGTCGAATTAAATTCTCAATACTATCATCAAAAATACGCACTTCGGCGCCGAGTCCTAAGGCGGTACGTGTGGCAAATTCTGCGACGACACCGGCTCCTAAAATAACAACATTGGCCGGTGGTACTCCTGCTATGCCACCTAATAAAATTCCACTGCCTCCCCGATAATTTGTCAATAATTCTGCAGCAGTATGCATCGCAAAAATACCAGAGATTTCACTCATTACTCGGACAACGGGAAAAACACCTTTCTCATTATGCAGATATTCCATGGCAATAGCAATGACTCTTTTTTGTCGAAGCTTATTGATGTATTCTGCACTGATTACAGGAATATGGAGCGGAGAAACCAATACTTGATTGGGTCTGAAAAAATCTATATCCTCAATCGTGGGAGGTGTTATTTTGATAATGATATCTGCCTTAAAAACGGCTTCTGCAGAAAAAACAACATCCGCTCCTGCGTCCGCATAGGCAGCATCAGAAATTTTTGATTTTTTACCGGCTCCAGATTCAATGATGACCCGATGCCCAAGAGCAACTAATGCAGCCACAGAATGAGGTACTAAGGCTACACGATTTTCATGGAAAGAAACCTCGTTCGGAACACCTATCGTAAAGTTGTCTGCCTTTTTACGTACAGCGACTAATTCAGGCTGCGTCCGAATATGCTCCTCTAAAAAATGCTTAGGAATATCTACTTTTCCTTTTTGGTCACCCATAAGTTTGAATTAATGCTTGATTCCGCCCCACATAGGGATACGTTTACAAAAGTACTAATTTTCGATGATTATTTGTGGTTTCTTCGATTTTTATTTGGCACTCATCTCCATCTAAAAGCGGCTCAATGATAGCGGGCCATTCAATAAAGACCCAATTTTTACTGTCCAAAATTTCATAAATACCCAAATCTAGGGCTTCTTCAATAGATTTAATGCGATATAAATCCAAATGATAGACGTGTTTTTTTTTGCCCGCAAGGGTATAATCATATTGATTCACGATTGAAAAAGTGGGGCTATCTACCATGTCTTCTACTCCCAAATAAGTACAAATGGATTTTACAAAAGTCGTCTTGCCTGCACCTAGTTCACCTTGCAACAAAAAAATGCCTCGTGCGCAGTTGGCTAGCAACTCTGGGATGATTCCTTGGTAATCTTGAATTGAATGAATGTCAAATGTTTTCATAACTAAAATTCGATAAAAAAATAAGCTATAAGCACGAGGCTTATAGCTTATTTTGCCGAGCTTTAAAAAATTATTTTACTTAATTTTGTGCTTGCCTTTACGCTTGCCCTTTACAGTTGCGGCCATCTTTAATGCTCTATATACATTGACAGTGGCACCTGTTCTACACAATCTGCTAAATGGTACTTGCTCATCGGATCCTGGCTGCTGAACACTATAATTCTGTTTGGCTCCTGAAGCTTCTAGAATAGTTTTCAATTGCTTAGCTGAAAGTTTTGGATAGTAAGAAAGCAACAAAGCTGCAGCTCCTGCTGTCGCTGGTGAAGCCATACTCGTACCTGAAGCATCTTTGTATTCCCCATCAGGAGCAGTAGAATAAATATCTACACCTGGTGCAAAAATATCAACTTGCGTTTTACCATAGTTAGAAAAGTTAGCAACGGTTTTGGGCTTGTGTGATAAAGCACCAATTTCCATCCAAGTTTTTGAAGTCTTTGCCCCTAACCCAAAGAATCCACGCTTACGGTACGTGTCATTAGGGAAGTTGTCTGTATGGTCATTGTCTTGTGCGCTATTACCGGCTGCATGCACTAACAAAACACCATGCTTATTAGCATATTTGACGGCTTTATCTACTACATCTTTGTTCCAAGAGTATCCTTTACCAAAACTCATATTAATGATATTAGCGCCATTATCCACTGCATAGCGAATACCGTTAGCGACATCTTTGTCACGCTCATCACCATCAGGAACAACCCGTACACCCATGATTTTCACATTGGTTGCAACACCCTCGATGCCTATTCCATTTCCTCTAGTCGCTGCAATGATTCCTGCTACGTGTGTGCCGTGGAAAGCATCAGGGCCTTTAATATTATTATTACCGTAGTACTTTTCAGTAATGTTATTATAGTTGTCGCCCACGATAGATCTTGGGTCAAAATCTGTGTTATAATAATACTTTGCTTGAGAAGTGTAATAGTCGATACCCCCTTGAAGTTGACTAGCTATTTCACTTTTTAAATCTTCCAAAGATGAAACTTCTGAAACAGCACGTTTGGCAATAGAAAGCGCCATCATCAAACCCTCGTCTCCATTAGATTCGATTGCATTAAGGTTTTCTTCCGTAAATGGCTTACCATCCAATGCTTTTTCTAAACTTGTAAAAGCATTCGTGATACGCTTTTTCGTATCTAGAATCTGCTCCAGTTCTTGCTCTGCTTTGTCCTTGTTCTCTTTGACCTCAGCTTCTATCTTCTTGTAGCGCTGATAATCTTTCTTCGCCTTTCTAGATAAAGAAGACTCATTTACATTTTTGTATTTCTTTTGGTACATGACTAAAAGACGTGTCACTTCCAATTGGTCTGGACCGACATTTTTACCGTCTTTGCCTCCAATAAAATTCCAACCATAGACGTCATCTACATAGCCATTGTGATCATCGTCGATACCATTTCCTGCAATTTCACCAGGATTATGCCACATGACATCTTTCAAATCCTCATGCAATGGATCTACTCCTCCATCGATTACAGCTACAACCACGGTTTTTGAAGTCTTACCTTTCAAGAGCTCTTTATATGCTCTTTCAGTACTCATTCCGTTAATTCCATCTTGTTCCTGATCTAAATTGAACCAATTTTCAGGACCCTTTTGAGCATTTGCTACGCTCAAGCTTAATAGCATGAATAATGCTAACAAATTTAATTTCATGTTCTTTGTTTTAGACTTTCGTAAAAAGTCGTTAGAAGTAAGTTAAGCCTTTATTTTGGAGGCTTATGCCAAATGCAAAAGTACTAAGAAAAAACGATCTTAACCTAAAAAGATTGCTATTTGGCTGATACTTACTAAAAGACAGCTTTATGTCGAATTCGTTGCACCTAAAAGAATCTTTTGTAAATGTGAAATAAGAAAATTTTTATACCCTAAATGTGGTATTTTTCGGACTAATATGCTGTCACAATAGGAAAAATAGTGATATTATCTTACTTTTGTTGCGTATCTCATACTTAAGTCTTTAAAATGTCGTTTGGGATATCAAAGAGTAAAAGAAAAATTTTCGAGTGAAAGTTTGTTTTGAAGTGAGTGACCACTGACGTTTGTCAGTGGTCTTTTTTTTTGCATATTACCTCATTTTAACTTTTTGTTATGAAGTCAGATCACCTGTCGGCATAGTATTTGCTTTTTGAGAAGAGAATCCCCCGTAATCTAATAGATTGAACTATTATGTATCATAAAACGGGCATTTTATTCCTTATCAGTATTCTCTTTTTTACAGCTTGTCGAAAGTCATCACAAGTTATTTCGGTAGTCAAGGACGAATACTCTATTCAAGAACAGAAAAACCTAGGAGTGGCGTTAGACCTAGAATATCAAAAGCAATTTGATGTTTTGGCGGAAGCGGACTACCCTGAAGCTTATAATTATTTATCGACTCTTTTTACGATGATCCTGAATACGCCATCTGTCGAATTAAGAGATAGCTTGGATTGGCAGTTGCAAATTATTCATGCGGATGATGAATATCGTATTTTTACCTCTCCTTCCGGAAATTTATACATCTCTACGGGTTTGCTTCAACAGCTAAATGCTGAGAATCAAATAGTGGCATTATTAAGTCACCAAGTTTATTACGTAGAATCAGGTGAGGCTTTTAATTTGATCAAAGAAAAAAACGATGCGATTGAAGTTGGTAAAGTAGTCTTGGGAGAGGAAAGTACGCAATTGCGTAACATGTCTAATACTTTATTAATATCTTCGTATTCAAGTGAGGTTGTGCAAGCAGCAGATGAATTTCAAGTTAATTTACTTTGTCCTTTTAAGTATAATACGACAGGGATGATTGATGTTTTTCATCAGCAGCCTCTATATGCTTCTTTGGATAAGACCATGCCTTGGTCAAATGAACGAGCGACTTCAATTATTTCAATGGGTAGTGGCTGTGGTGTAGATGATTCTTTGTTTGTAGAACGTTATAACCAGTTTAAGGTTAGTGCGCTACCAGATTAAATCTTGGCTATGAACTACAAAAAAGCTTCCAAAGAATTTTTAATTCTTTGGAAGCTTTTTTATTGTAACTACTCATAGAATATGGATTGCATAGATTTTATTTTCCGTCTGCTTAGCAGACGGAAAGGAGAAAAATGAAAAATTTGCTAACATTGAAACTGAGCTATTTATTCTTCAGGGAGCACAAGTAAATCAGGTTGCTCTGGTGTCTTGTTACGTTTTTTACGGGGTTTGATGGAAAAGGTATATTTTGCAGATAAGAGTAGATCCAATTGTCGCCCAATACCATTCGTTTTTGTATCGTTAAGGTCATTCATAAGGTCACCTAAACCATAATTCGATTTAGCCTCAATTTCTAAAAATCGAAATAATTTGTAACTAAAACCAATGTTTGCATGATAGTTTAAGCGTTCGAAGAGCAGATCTGGGTTTTCCTCTTGTTCCCAATAGGCTCCTTCTTGACCTTTTTTATCTGTAATAAAATTATAGGGTAGTTCTTCATTTATTTCCATGGAGGAATTGTCTGAATATGATCGATTAGCGACGCCTTTTGAACTTGTCAAGTACCCGATATTGGAGCCAAAGCTAATGCCTAATTTTCCAAAATTAAGCAATAAGGATAGCCCAAATCGGATAGATCCATTTTTGATGAATATTTCTTCGTTGACAAGACTGTTATCTAATTTTTCGCCGTTTGGAAGTTGATTAACTATTTTGTCTTGTGCGAATGAGAATTCATTATTTTGGTAATCTATCGAACCCAATAGTCCAATTTTATTATTAAAAACTAAATAGCTAGATTCTACACCTACCTGAAATCCATTTCCCCATTCAAATCGCTCTTGAAAATTCTGTAGGCT
>JAJRQS010000051.1 GCA_024280135.1 Bacteroidota bacterium
AGAGAGTACGGGATTACCGAAAAAGTTTAATTGTTTTACAAAGCTTGTCGAGAGTGCATCTTCCGACAGGCTTTTTTTGTTCATAAAATTAATTGAAATGAAAGCTAGTGAGTCAAGAAACTGTAAAAATGAAAATACGATTCAAGATTGGCAAGACCAACCCAGCCAGCCCATTGAAACTTCCATACTTGACCAAGACGACCTAGAAGTGCTCCGCATCGTCCAACAAGCTTTTCCTACCCCCAGTGTTTCTGCGGATCTCACCGCCTCCATCCTTCAAAAAATCAGACAAAAAGTATAATCTATAAATGTGGAGTGGGGGTCGTACTCCTTAGATGTTTCGTTTTTGTATTGTCAATTTGCCCCATCACTAAGTTTAACCCAACTCTAAAGTGTAGATCGTTAGCTGTTTTAGGAAAAATAAAACTCAACGCATTGTCTGACACGAAGTACAATTGTACAGGTCCAAGTTTAAAGGTTGTATTTAGTCCGAGGTGATCTATCTCTTGATTTTTATAAGATACCACACCACCAAATGCTAGCCAATTTGCTACATAAGTTCGACCACTCAAAGAAAAGGCGATCTTATCCTTATCCAAAAACTTGGTTACATCTAGCATCCCATTAAGCGTAGTCGATTTTCCATCCCGGTAAGTGGCTCCTATTAAATATTTTCGGGCAAGTGGTGTCGTAAAAGACGCAGACTTACTTTTAAATTTAAAAACCGCTTGTACGGAATCAATTATACCCTCTAATGAAGAAGAATCAACAGAAGAAAAGCCCTCTAAAGCAACTCCTTCAAACAGGAACTCTCCTTTGCTAGAAATAATTTCGGCATGTTCTTTCCAAGTGATCTTTCCTAAATCAATCGCAGCAGCAGAAATAGAAAAATTATCTGTCACGTCGAAGACAAGCCCTAGATCATACCCAATGCCTTTATTTCCTTTTACTAAACTAGGAGAGAGTTGGTCGAATTGTGTTTTTATCCCTCCAATTGAATCGATACTTACCAGGCTACTAGATTGTATTTCATAATCTGTCGTAGCCGTTAATTGGTAATACTCTGGATCTGTATAGAGGCTGATGTCGTTTTTTACAGAAGTGGCGCTAGCGATTCCATTTAAAAATTTAAGGGTTCCCCCTATTCGGATTTTCCCTATTTTGTGTGAATAACCGACTCCTATTTCAGAATAAGATTGAACCCCAATTGCAGGACCCAACTTTATCGTTTTGCCCACATAAGGACCATTGCCATATGCCGCTAGTTCCGCCAGACCTTTTGGGAAATCTAGCCCAAAAGTTGTCCTAACACCGAGATTAAAGTGAACAAAAGAGTTTTTCCATTGATGAGAAAGACCAAATAATTCTAGCTTGTTCGTGTTAGCCAAATAGTTTTGATCGGATAAGCTAGAGATAGCTTGCGCAACATTTAGGGTATATCCTCCACCTCCATTATCAACAAAAATGCTGTTTATGTTAGGTGCGTTAGAAACTAAGCTATTACTGATAGAAGGTAAAGAGACAGTCCATTTATAACCCGTTGTAAAAGCTGGGTTAAAACGAATACTATTTGGGATATCCTGCATTCCAGGCAAGCTTACTTCTTGTTGAGCTTGCGCAAAAAAGGTCAAAAATGATAATAATACTAAGGTCAAAAACTTAAACATCGGAAGGGTTTTTTGTAATTAAAATTGAATGGTTATTTAAGCTTTAGTTTTAGTCCAGCTTTAATTTTAACGGTTTGATTCGCATAGAAGGTGACGATTTGTTGTCCGTCTTGGCTTGTAACAAAATTACCTTTTACTCGAATCTTTTTTGTGTTTTTTATTTTGTCCCATTTTTGTTTGTTTAAAGGGAATTCATTTTCAGTATGTTTAGCATCTACTAATGGGTAATCAGCTGCCGCTAAAATAACAGCAAAATCCCCATTGTACAAGGAGTCTAGGGTCGTGCCAGTATCATCCAAAAAGTACATCTGGATGGCAACTTCTAAAGGCACTTCATTGTCCGTAGCAATCTTCAACACACCTTCTTCTGCTTCTGTATCACCAAAGTCTAAATCATATTCCTTTTCAAAAGTAAAATTATTTACCTTCCCTATCAGCGGCAACTCTACTCGTGCATTCAGGGAGAAGTAGCTGGTGTCAACAGAAAATCCAACCAAGTTGGGATCGTTGTCAGGATTGACAATGACATCAATATCATACTCCACCCGAGCAGGATTTGTATTCAGGACTTGATGGATATTCGAGTTATATTTATCGAATGTAAAGCTGGTTTTTTTAACCGCTCCGATCTCGGATAAAGTTGGGTAATTAAAATTAATTCCATCTGATAGTTCTTGGCTATTCATAGGTACAACCGTGCCATCAATATCGACTACTCTAAAGTAATTAAGTTTCGTTCGGGTAGGCAATCCAAAACTATTAAAAACGGTAAATTCTACTTTGGGCTCATCAAAATAAATCTCTCCATTAACTAAATTGTTTTCAAAGAAATCTATTTCAATAGTCGCCTCTTCAAAATTGTAATCAACTTTATCCCAGTGTCCCTCCACATATCCAAAGACAATGCCTTTTAAGCTAAAAAAATTTTTATCCGTTCCCAATGGTAAATTCACGTCAAGACCATTAATATCTTTAGCTGAATACTTTAACGTAAGTGAACCACTAGCGACATCCAAATCGTAGTCTTTAAGATCAACTGAATCTTTATATACTTGACTTGGACTCGAAAAAGAAAATTGTCTTTCAAAAGGTTGTCCATTGAGGGTTAGTTGCGGAACAGAAAAAACACAAGAAACATCCCCTATTACAGCATCATTGGTAAATGTAAAATGAAGTTTACCTGACTTTATCTCCGCCGCACTTATTTGCACATCAGCTAAAAAAGAAAAAGGAATGTCCACCAGCGTATCCACTATGGGAATGTCAAATTCAGGTACCTCCCCTAATAAATCATTTGGAGTACTTTTAATGACCTCTCCTTCATAGGAAAAACTAATACTATTGTCAGGGAAAACTTTGACCGCTGTACTATCCTGTGTATTTTCTAATACATCTACAATCGACATCTCCGCATGAAACAAAGGCATGGCTATTTCCATTTGCGTTCGGTCAAGCTCAACGTCATTTGGGGGCTGGCAAGCTTGCGCTAAAAAAAAAATACTAAGCAGGAGTGCAAGAAGTTGTTTTTGCATGACGAGATGGGTCTATTGTGGATTAGCTCCTTGCGGAGAAGAATTCTGTTTGGCTGAAAATCTACTACACGATTGTGAAGTGCAACAAATATATAGGAAACAAGGCAAAAAACCAAATATTAGAATTTCAAATCAGGTGTTGTGTCAAATAGGTTTCATTTCTTTGGCTAGGCAGCAAAATCTGATGAATAAGCATTTTAACAATAATAAAGGTATGGTTTTCGTTTTATAGCACGACTATCGATGAGAGCACTCCCTGTTATTTTGAATGGCGATCCTATTCAAAATGGGCTTATTTAATAGACCTTAAAGGCTTAAATATGTCCAAGATTTATAATTTTTAGGAAAACCAAAGCAAAATAGGCTAAAAAAGCCTACTTTTGCTTGCTATTTTTATGTTGAAATAGTTGGAAAAATTAGAGCATGACAAACCGTATTGCACTTCAATTACTTTTTACCGTCTTGGCTTTGTCCCTGCCAGCGGTCTTTTTTGCGCAAGTACCTATACCTATAAAGGCTAAAATAAAAGCCAATCAATCAAGTCCAGAGGCTTGTGCAGACCAATTTGCAGGTAACGTAGCGTTCTCAAATTTTGTAGGGGCAAGTAATGATATTTGGGGTGGAACAGACCCAGATACGATTTATTTGTGTTCTGGAGACAAATTTGATTTAACGATTACGGGTCAAGATTTAACGGGCGATCCTGATATGAGTACGCCAGCAGGAACAGGCTTTGGATTGTATCAGTGTGCACCAACTATCGCAGGGCCGAACTTAACAGCTGTAAATGCAGACTGTCATTATAGCTTTGGGGGCAGTTATGTGATTTCCACGGGCGGGACTGTTTCGGGCAACCAAACGTTTGAAAACACAGGTTTACTGCAAACTCAGCTAGATGCTGGCAATCCAACTTGTGTTTGGTTTGCTCCGATCACTTATGACGCATTAGTGGGTACAACTCCGACGTATGAAAATTCAGGCCCTTGTGTAAACGTCAACATCAATGATAATTTTCCAGTCGTTTATTTGAATCCTATTGCAGCATCTAATCTTGTTAACACAGTAGGCGGATTTGATTGCATTGGGTCGTTTACAATTTTGGGAGGCTTACCAGAATACACCAATAGTACGGGTTACACCATTGATATCAGTCTAGCCTCAGACCCAAGTGTTAAAGCACTTCTTTTGACTGACCCCTCGACTATCCTTCATGGCAAACAAGTAAGATTTCAAGTGGGTCAAGCTGGGATGTATAACATTAGCATCTCTGATGGCAAAAGTTGTTCTTTTTCACAAACGGTAGATATGTCAGCTTGCCCATCCGTAAAGATTGATTTAGATAATGTATCAGGCGCTCCGGGTTCAAATGTATGTGTAGCGGCTACTGTCGGCAACTTTTCAAACATTACAGGAATGGAGTTTGATATCCATTGGGATCCATCAATTGTTACTTTTGATAAAATCACTTCCTCGGTATTAGCTGGAATTAATGCGACCAATACTGCTGGTATTCTATCTTTTGTCTGGTTATCTCCCTCCTTTCCGACAGGTGTGACAATAGCCGATAACGATGAAGCTTTTCAAGTTTGTTTTGACATTGTTGGAGCAATTGGGACTGTTTCACCTGTGACAATTGAACCCAATAATAATGGAATTACTATTTCTAATGGGGCAGGTATTCAGCATAGTTTGGATGCTACTTCCCAAAAAGGCTCAGTCTCTGTGCAAGTAGCTGGTGCTCTAGATGTAGTATTGTCTTCTACGCCGCCCACTTGTGTAGGACAATCAAACGGAAGCATCGATGTTATGGTCACATCGGGGAGCGACTTTCCTGTGAGCCTGAGCTATGCACATAGTACTGGCATACCAATGGGTAATATCACCATACCCAATACAACGACAGTCAATATTCCAAACCTTCCAGCTGGAGTATATACGATGACATTTACAGATAATAATGGGGTTGTTTTAGTACGGACTATTGAGGTGGCGGAAGGATTTCAGTTAGGTGTGAACCTTCCAGCGGTTACGACTCAATGTTACGGAGATTTGATGAATATCTGTCCAGATGTTTTTGATGGAAATCTTATTCCTGTGACTGATTTTACGGGTTATACTTTTTCATGGAATGGCGGCAATATGGATATGTGTCAGAATGCAATTCCTTCTGGATTTTTTGCAGTGACAGTAACTGACCCTAATGGATGTAGTGCTTCTGCTTCAGGGACCATGAAACAACCTGCTCAGATACAAATAAATGAGACACTCGTTGATCCATCTTGCAAAGGTGTCGATAATGGATCGGTTGAGCTTCAACCTACTGGGGGAGACATTTCGACTACTGGGACCTATGAAATTATTTGGCAAAACCCACCTGCTAGTTCAACTGCTTCATTGCTTATTCAGGGCCTATCTCCAGGCGTTTATAATGTCACCATAACGGATAATAACAATTGCCAAGTGACGGACTCTTACACACTTGCGTATCAAAAAGAATTAGTGGCAAGTGTTACAAAGCAAGATGTGAGTTGTAATGGCTTAGATGATGGTTCTGTTTTAGCAACCGGAACTACGATAGGAGGAACAGCAGCTCTCCCTTATTCTTATACTTGGAATCCTAGTGCGCTTATGGGTAATAATCCAATGAATCTACCTCCTGGACTTTATGAAGTAACGATTACAGATACAGATGGATGTTTGGATTCTGTTAGTGTAACCATTTCAGAACCAGAAGCTATAACCATTGCATTAGATAATATACAACATGAGTCTTGTACGGTAGGAAATGATGGACAAATAACGATTTCTGCAACAGGTGGAGCTGGTGGATTCGGATATGCTTGGAGTACATCACCTGTACAAACAACACCTACAGCCAATAACTTATCTGCTGGTAGCTACACCGTTTCAGTGACCGATGCAAATGGATGTATAAAAACGGAATCCTATACAATCAATCCACCCACCCTACCCACAATAGTAGATTTTACGCAAGTGGATGTTAAATGCCCATCTGATAATACCGGTAGCCTTACGGTAAATGTCTCAGCAGGAAATGGACAAAACTTTACTTATAGCTGGAACACAGGACCGACCACCAATAGCATTTCAAACTTGTCAGTGGGGGATTATACAGTGACCGTTTCAGATGAATATGGTTGTGAGGCTTCTGCAACGGCGACTATTGTTGCGACGGAGGCTTTTGCTATTGTCTTAGATACTTTTATCAAGCCGACCTGTGTGGGTGACGCTGATGGTAGCCTAGTAGTAGAAATGGCTGGCTCTGGAAACTTTCAATTTGAAGATGGTAATTGGAATGCTTCCGCAGGAAATACATTTATTCTTTCTGGATTGTCCGCTGGATCTTATAATGTTACGATTACAGATTTACAAAGCGCTTGTCCGGCGATTATTACAAGTCTGACATTACCCGATCCGCACGCAATAGAAACGACTATTACATTACAGAATGGGGTTAGTTGTTTTGATGGCTCCATTTTAGATGGTGCTGCTACTGCAACAGCTCAATATTCTGATGGCGTAGCCGGTAGTTTCAATTTTACTTGGCAGCCTAATATAACCTCTTGTCTAGGAACGACTAATTGTAGCTCGAATAATCTAGGCATCAATGAAAATTACTTGATAGTAGATGACGGTACGTGCACAGTATATGATACCATCATTGTCGGTGGCCCAGATAGTATTTTAGTGACAAATGCGACTGTCACGCCCGCCAGTTGTTATCAAGATAGTGATGGTACTATCTCGATTGAAGTGCAAGGCGGGAATCCTGCTTATACCTATGGATGGACGGGACCTGCTGCGGGACAAAACGCTGCAAATGTCAATAATCTTCCTGCTGGAAATTATACCGTTCTGGTGACAGATATGGTGGGTTGCTCTGAAACTTTTGACTTTGTTATAGATGAACCAGAAGAATTACAATTATTAATTGATTTGACAAAGACTGTGAATGTATATTGTTTTGGAGAATCTACTGGGCAAATATATGTTCAACCCATCGGTGGCAATCAAGGCTATACGTATAACTGGTCTCCAGATGTTGGTACTGATAATATCGCAAGTTTTTTAGAAGCAGGAACATATGCTGTTACCGTCACAGATGCCAAAGGATGTTCAGCGTCTTTGACACATGTACTTACGGAAAACCCACCAATAATGGCGACATTAAACCCGATAGAAGATCCAGAATGCTTTGGCTACCAAACAGTAATTTCTATAGACACGGTCATTGGCGGTTCTGGAGGGCCTTATACTTATTCGGTAGATTACAGTCCGCCACAAAGCATTCAGTTGGATTACCAAGTCTTTGCAGATTCTCATTTTGTATTGGTTTATGATGCTTTTGAATGCTCTACTGAAATTAGAATTGATATCGGAGAGCCAGACGAAATATATTTGAATCTTCCAGCTACGGTAGAAGTAGAATTAGGAGATAGTATTCAATTGAATCCTGTCTATAGTTCTAGTTTGCCTATTGATACCTTCTATTGGACGCCGACCATGTATTTACGTCCAGATACAGTTTTACATCCTTTTGTGGTCGATTTATTTGAGGATCAAGTTTATGAATTAACCATTATAGATGTTAATGGATGTTCACAGACGGCAGAAGTATTAGTAGAAATAGATCGAAACCGAAATGTTTACATTCCGAATATCTTTTCTCCAAATAATGATGGATTTAATGATATCTTTCATCCTAAAACAGGTATTGGCGTTAAGGAGGTGACAAAGATGTCGATTTTTGATCGTTGGGGAAATCTAATTTATAATGCTAAAAACTTTTTACCAGGAGATAATTCTCCTTATTCTTGGGATGGAAGCTTTAAAGGTAAAGCCTTAGATCCTGGAGTTTTTGTGTATATGATAGAAGTCGAATTTTTGGATGGAAAAGTGCTGCTTTACCGTGGAGCCGTTACCTTAATGAAATAAGCCGTAAAGTTAATTTGTACGAAAAAGCTATCAATTGCATCTCGCGATTGATAGCTTTTACTTTTTAATCTTCCACTTGCCCTTTCTGATGATAACGGTAAGTCCATGCTCATCATCAGGTGCGTAATCAAAATACTACCCACTTCATCCATGAAGTCCATGACTAGCATTTTATCGTTTGATTCCGAAAATATGGGTAAGAAGTTTGGCGGAAGCTGATAGCCTGTTTCATTTTTGCGATAAGCATAAGAGCCTGTGCAAGTCTGATAGCGATAATTATGTGCTACTTTTGTGGGGTCATTGAGCCCCATAAAAAGTACAATATATGCGGTATCAGCATTTAGAGAAACGAGATACCCAAGATTCTTTACGGTTCTACAGCCATAGTTTTCGAGATACCATAAATAGTCTTTGGGTAGTTTTTTTACTGCGTTCGGTAGCGTCTCTTCGAAGTTGAAAGCCTTTTCGATAGCGGCTTCCGCAAAAACTTCCGCAAACATATCCTCTTCAAGACTTTCAAAACTGAGTGACGAGGTAATTTTTTTTATATCCATTCCTCCGTAAATTACGATTCAATAAGCGCCAAAAAAGCATCTTCATCTAGTATCTCCACACTACCCAAAGCTTCTGCTTTCTTTAGTTTACTGCCCGCTTTTTCACCAACGACGAGGATGTTAAGATTTTTAGAAACTGCTGATATATTTTTTGCTCCTGCTTTTTCCGCTAGCTTTTGCCCTTCTTTTCTCGTAATCTTATGAAGCTTTCCAGTAAAAAGAATTGTCTTACCTGAAAAGACTCCAGTTGTTGTCAATACAATGGGTAAGTCTTCTTCCTTTTGATCCAAGTTTACCCCAAGTGCTTGTAAAGATTCCAACAATAATACATTTTCTGGATTCTTAAAAAAGTCCATCATGTTTTTCGCAAGGATAGGTCCTATTTCTTTTATTTCAGTATATTGTTCTACAGTCCAATTTTTGAGATCTAATGCATTTTTTACTTTTGCAGCAATTAATCTTGAGGCTTTTCGACCTAGGTGATGGACACTCAACCCATAAAGTAATCTTTGCATGGGGTTGTTCATAGATTGTTCGATTGCTTTTTGTAATTTATCAGCGGACCGTTGTCCGAACCCTTCTAAGTTTTTAATTTTGTCGAAGTCCAATTTGTAAATATCATCATAGTTTTTTAACCAACCTAAATCGTAAAACTTTCTAGCTTGAGACTCTCCCATGCCATCGATATTCATCGCATTTTTAGAGACAAAATGAATCAATCTTTGGATGGCTTGTTCTGGGCAATTAAAATTTGGACAACGCCAAGCGGCCATGCCTTCTTCTTTAATTAAGTCAGTCTGGCAAGAAGGACAAGCGGTAGGAAATTTGATTGGAATGACCTTGTTATCTCGGAGTTCTGGCAAGGATTTAACGATATAAGGAATCACATCGCCTGCACGTTCTACAACAACATGGTCACCTAATCGGATATCTTTAGAGGTGATAAATTCTTCATTATGCAAAGAAACTGAGGACACAATTACGCCTGCTAATTCTACGGGTTTAATTTTGGCAACTGGAGTTATAGCACCGATTTTTCCCACTTGAAAAATGACCTCTTCTAAAATTGATGTTTCA
>JAJRQS010000052.1 GCA_024280135.1 Bacteroidota bacterium
CCATCAATACGGAGGAGCAGGTTCCAAGATTCTAAGAAATGATTTCAAAATGGGCGATATGTCTTCAATTTTCTTTGACGGAGATAATCATCAAGTAGGCGTAGCCCTTGAAGGAGGATTAAATGGAATTGACCTAGAGGAAAATCATTTTATTAACTCCTATAATGGAAATACGGCCATAGGCAATACTTACGGGGTCTTCACGAGACACCTAGGAACACATAATAACACCATCCAGAATAATAGCTATACCGACATCAGCTACAGTAACTTCTCCGAAGGGTATAGTGGGAATTTCGAGAAGGGTTTAGCATACCTCTGCAATACCATGACCAATTCATCCATCAATGGGTGGAATTTTGTGGCCAAAGACCCAACTAATAACACGAGGCAGCATGCCATGCGATTGAGTCAAGGGTTGCTATATGATTTTAATAAATACAGTCCCGCTCGCAACATCTTCTCCAACATTGAAGCAACAGGGTCTGGCGACGGAGATGATTACCGTGATTTTTGGGCGAATGACAGTTATACCTACTATTACAAAAATGTAAGTTTTGAAAAACCTGATTTTCATAATGTGAACTTAATCGAAAAAGATGACGATAAAACCTGCGACAGAGACTTCGAGGATTTTGGAGATTTTGAACATGTAGCACCTCCTATTGATATTGGAGATAAGTATCAAGAACATAAGGAGGGGTATGATTTGGCAAAATTTGGGGGTAACATTGGTGGTTCGACGGCTTTATCTCCAGAGGAAGAAAAGACCATAGCCTATCATCGTCAAAAAATGGATGACTTAGCACATCGAGGATACCTTGCGGAAATAGAGAAGGATAAACCCAAACGAGATTCCATTCGCATCTGGATGCGTCGTTTTGACAACAAAACAGGGGATTACATGCTTGCCGAGGATTTCTTGAGAACCAATGAGAATGAAATGAGCAAACGCACATTGAATCGGATGTTGCAGAAGTACGAATTTACTGCATCAGAAATGGATGATTATGAGAATATGCTTGGAATTTACAATTTTTTGGAAAAAGTAGAAGGAGCCAGTTTACCAACCACGGCTATTGAGCAATTGGAGACGCTTGCGGACTCCGAGGAAGGACAAGCCTGTTATCTAGCTAGGCAAATTCTAACAACAGATTATGGCTACGTTTATAGACCGATTATCAGTGATATACCAGAATTAAGCCAGTCCTTCAATAACACCACAGGCGACGAAGAAGGCCCTAAAATGTATGTCTCTCCGAATCCGACGGACTACCATGTACATTTTGACTGGAGTGAATTTGCGACCGCAGGTCATAGTGTCCTGATTGAAATCACCAACCAAGCAGGTGGTTTAATTCAACAATTGACACCAGAAAGGGATAGTAGAGGGATGGACTGGACGATAGTAGGGGTAAAGGGCAATACTTGTTATTATCGACTAATAGTTGATGGACTAGAGGTCTATGGCGGACAGATTGTGATTAATAATTAAAATTATGTTGTAACACGTGCATCCCATGATTGGGATGCACGCTTTTAAATTAAAGGAGAATGCAAAAAATATACATTTTATTTGCGCTTATCTGGATTTTTCAATGCGGATATAGTCAAGAAGGGTTTGTCAAGAAATTTGATGATGGGGCAGAAAAAGATATCGCAGAATTCTGGGATGTAGTGATTGACAATGATACAATAGTATTATATGGAGGCGCCTTTGATAGTACAGGTGTACAGGGTATTAAGTTTATGAAATTAGATACTTTCGGGAATATCCTTTCGGAAAATATCATCGTGGATACAGCAAGAACTTTAACAATCACTACTTGGCGAAAAAAAATAATTAAAACGGCTAATGGTGGTTATTTAGTAGTGGGAAGTTCGAAATTAGAACCCTACCTATTAAAAGTCCACCATGACTTAAGTCTAGACTTTATTGAATTTTATCCCAGTGCCGATAGCAAAGGAGGTGGGCATACCGTAGTCGAAACCATAGATGGATTTTTGTTAGCGGGGAGTGAAAATTTAGATACAATGCAGAATCGCTTGTTCGTTATAAAAACAGATAAACAAGGAAAACAAATCTGGCGTAAAAACCCCGTAAATACACCAGCAAACGTCTTTGAAATGAGCGCTTATGATGCGAATACCTTCGTGCTAGGGGCTACCTATGCTATACCTGGTCAAAATTCCTCCGTATTAATTTGCATAGACAGTATAGGGGAAATGAAGTGGGTAAAACAATCCGATTATGTTTTTGACCAAGGCCCTGTTTTAGACTTTGAATTACTAGCAGATAGTAGCTGGATTATTACGTCAGGGACATGGGAGGATAGTCCATTTGGAGGGAAAGTAATGCGACTCATGGTTATCCGGTATGATACTGATTTTAATGTACTGTGGCGATGGACAGATGATAGGCCTAGTAATTTTCATCAATTTACGGATTTAGAGCGCACCCCAGATGGGAATTTTATTGCCTCTGGTTGGAAAGTAACGGGTGTGGTAAAAGGCGATTTAAAAGGAATTCACTATAAGTTTACGCCCGAAGGAGAACCATTATGGATGCGTTTGGATTCGGTCTATCCAGATTCGATTGTCGGCTATAGAGGCATGCATGTAGAAGGTACCGCCATCTTATCATCTGGTAGCATCATATCGGTCGGCTGGGCAGAGAAGACGGAGCCCCATGGAAACTATGGGTTCGTGATGAAGATAACCCCTGGCGGTTGTGTCGAAGAAACAGATAATTGTTGGCCAGCTGTCGCCACATCAGACCTCGTAGTAGAAAGCGAAAGCCTCGTAGTCTATCCGAATCCTGCCTCGGACTATATTACATTTTCTCGCAAGGGGGAAGCTTGGAAACCCAAGAGTGAGTTGGTTATTATGGATATTTATGGGCGGGTCGTTAGGCATGTTTCTCCGCAAGGCGGAGATTATCGGATGGATGTGAGCGGTTTGAATAGTGGCTTGTATTTTTATCGGTATTTGGTAGAAGGGGGGATAGTAGATAGTGGTAAGTTTTTAGTGGTTAGATTGCGATAATGATTGTTAATTTGTATCAAGACGTAGATGCAATTCATGAATTGTATCAAGCACGTTAGGACAGGATGGCAGGGATATGAGCGGATAAGGACGGATTTTTTTGAGGCTGTTAAATTGTTAAAATGAGCAATTGTTCAACCGAAGTATAGATTAAGCTAACAAAAAAGGTAAAATTGGAAGTAGAAAGCAATTCTGATTCTGGACTTTTGGTTATAAGTATAAAAAAATAAAATATATACTCTGTTATCTCAGTTCTTTATATCTTTACTTTCCAATAAAAAGAGCACCATGGCTATAGATACAAAAAGAGGGCTAAAAATTGCCCAAAAAATCCAATACCTACTATCTAATATAGATACTAATATCGATCCAGTAGAAAAGGATTTGTTGCTTGGGTATATTCGATCTCTTTATGACTTGGTTTTGTTTGATGAAAATACAAATCAAGCTAGTAAATCAGCTGCAAAACAAGCGAAGTCAGCCAAAAAAGCTAAAAAGGCAAATAAAGAAGTTGTCGTCAGAGTGGAAGTTGCTCAACCTCCATCTCCTAAGCCAGTTGCCGTTGCTCCACCTCCTCCTAAACCCAAGCCAGTTGCTGTTGCACCACCTCCTCCGCCAGCTCCCAAAAGCGTATTAGCTGAGCATCAAGAACTATTTGCCTTTAAAGAAGCTACGGACCTTTCGGAAAAACTACAAGACAGACCCGTGAAGGATTTAAACAAAGCATTTTCCATTAATGATAGATTGCTCACGACCTCTAAATTATTTGGGGGCGATACGGAAGCATTTAAGGAGACTTTGATAAAGCTTAATAGCCTGAATTCATTTGACGAAGCAAAAATTTATTTGAGCCAATACATTGTAGATTCTTTTCAATGGATGGACAAAAGCCGTTTTAAAACAGCCAAGGTTTTTATGAAAACCATTCGCCGGCGCTATTTGTAGTGGTGAATTCTTTTAGAGGTAAAAGGCGAAGGAAAAATGGTAAGGGGAGAAAAAATTCGTGCATTCGTGGCGAAAAAAAAACGGTATAGCGGTTTTAAGGTGACTGTGTAATCGATGGTAAATTAAACATCTGCATAGCATACCCGTATGATGTCCAAAGGCACTTAGTATTAGATTAAATTCTAATATATTTATATCTTTGCCTTTCGCAAAAAATGAAACTTAGAAATTAATGAAGAACGATACTTTTATTGTGGAGGGAGGACATCGCCTCAAAGGAACCATTCAACCGCAGGGTGCAAAAAATGAAGCACTTCAGATATTGAGTGCGGTATTATTATCCAAAGAGAAAATTACCATTTCAAACTTGCCAGACATATTGGACGTGCGAAAAATGATAACGCTGCTTAAAGGCCTTGGGGTGAAAGTGCGAAAATTGGGTCAAGAAAAGTATTCATTTAAGGCAGAGAAGCTAGATTTAAAATACTTGAACTCTGCTGAATATAGAAAAGATGCTAGCAAAATAAGAGGGTCTGTGATGTTTATGGGGCCGCTTTTAGCTAGATTTGGACAGGCTTATGTGCCTAGACCTGGAGGAGATAAAATTGGGCGTAGAAGAATAGACACCCATCTTCTGGGTTTTGAAACACTCGGTGCAAAGTTTAAATACGAAGAAAAAGAAAATGCTTTTCTGCTCAAAGCTTCAAAAGGATTAAAGGGGGCTTATGTTTGGATGGAAGAAATATCTGTCACGGGTACGGCTAACATCGTTATGGGGGCATCACTAGCAAAAGGCAAGACCACTATCTATAATGCAGCTTGTGAGCCTTATATCCAGCAACTCTGCAAGATGTTGGTGAGAATGGGCGCAAAAATAGAAGGCATCGGCTCTAACTTATTGCACATTGAAGGGGTCAAAGAATTAGGGGGAACAGAACATCGTTTATTGGCAGATATGATTGAGGTCGGTAGCTTCATTGGAATGGCAGCCATCACACAATCAGCCATTACTATTAAAAATGCGGATGTCAAGGAACTAGGCGTTATTCCTAGCGTCTTCCGAAAGTTTGGCGTAAAATTAAAAATAGTAGGCAATGATATTATCGTGCCTGCCCAAAAATCATATAAGATCGGAGCGTTTGAGGATGGTTCTGTATTGACGGTTTACGATGCACCTTGGCCAGGTTTGACACCCGATTTAATTAGTATCTTATTGGTGATGGCGACCCAAGCAAATGGTAGTGTCTTGATTCATCAAAAGATGTTTGAAAGTCGATTATTCTTTGTGGATAAGTTGATTGATATGGGAGCGAAAATCATTCTTTGTGATCCGCACAGAGCGACAGTCATCGGTATTAATCGCAAATATGCACTTCGGGGCATTACGATGGTTTCTCCTGATATTCGCGCAGGTATCTCGCTTTTGATGGCGGCAATGTCAGCAGACGGAACGAGTACTATCAAGAATATTCATCAAATTGATAGAGGTTATCAGAATATTGATGTTCGCTTGAATGCTTTAGGTGCCAAGATTACTCGGGTCTAAATGTATGTTCTATTTTGCCAGATTTTCTAAATTAGGCAACTTTGATGTCCCAATTTTTATTAATTAGGGAATCTTACTTCCCTAATTAATAAGAATTAGGGAATCTTACTTGCCTAATTACCAAAAAAAGCCTATTTTTGTCTAAAATAAAGACAATGTGGTTTAATAGGCATTATCAAAATTCAGAGTCCTTTTTTAAAAAAGGCAAAGTGACCGTATTTTATGGGGCAAGGAGAGTGGGCAAAACTTCTCTAATTAATAAAATGCTAGAAGGTGCATCAGGTAATATATATCGGGGGGTAGGAGATGACAGAAATTTGCAAGATATTTTTGTTCGTCCAACTCGGACTAGTATTCTGACAGTCTTCAAAGGGTTTGATATCGTTTATATTGATGAGGCGCAAGAAATTCCAAATATCGGTTTGGGTATGAAAATCTTGATTGACGAATCACCAGAACTAATAGTTATCATTACGGGTTCTTCCTCCTTTAACTTGGCAGGAGAAATAGGAGAGCCGCTGACAGGTCGGCAATTTATATATCCTTTGTACCCGATTTCTGTTTTGGAATTGGTGCAAGACATTGGAGGAATGTCTGTCATTGAAAGGTTGGATGATTTGCTTATCTATGGTTCTTATCCTGAGGTTTTACTTGCGCAAAATAAGAATGAAAAAATAAAATATCTAACAAACCTAAGAGATTCGTATTTGTTGAAAGATATATTAATGCTGGATGGAATTAAAAATTCTTCAGTCATTTTTGGATTATTAAAATCTATTGCCTATCAAATTGGGCACGAAGTTTCTTTAAATGAATTATCTAGAACACATGGTATTGCGAAACAGACGGTGGCAAAGTATCTGGACTTATTAGAGAAAACATTTGTGCTTAAAAAAGTGGGAGGGTTTTCTAGAAACTTGCGTAAAGAAGTGACAAAATCCAATCGATATTATTTTTATGATATTGGTGTTCGAAATGCAATTATTAATAATTTTAATCCCATAGAGAACAGAAATGACATTGGGATGCTTTGGGAAAATTTCCTATTTATGGAAAGAATGAAAAAACAATCTTATCTCCCCATTCATGCTAACAATTACTTTTGGAGAACCTATGACCAAAAAGAAATTGATTTAGTGGAAGAGAGAGACGGACGTTTGTTTGGTTTTGAATTTAAATATAAAAACAAAAAAGCTAAAGCGCCAAAACTATGGCTAAAAACATACAAGGAGGCGGATTGGACTTTAATAACTAAGAATAATTTTTTGGAATTTGTTTCTTGATTGCTAGAAAGTAAAATTGATTTTCTTACCGAATTTTTTCTTCTTAAGCGTCCATCAACTTGTCTATAATATCTTTACCAGCTTGCGCAATTTTAGTCCCAGGTCCAAAGATGCCAGCCACCCCTTTTTCCGTAAGGAAGGCATAATCTTGCTGTGGAATAATACCCCCAACAATCACCAAAATATCTTCACGCCCTATCTCTTTCAAAGCCTGAATGGTGTCAGGAACAAGCGTCTTGTGCCCAGCAGCCATCGACGAAATACCTACTACGTGTACATCATTTTCGGCAGCTTGCTTGGCTGCTTCTTTTGGGGTTTGAAATAACGGGCCAATATCAACATCAAACCCAATATCCGCAAATCCAGTAGCAATGACCCGAGCCCCACGGTCATGGCCATCTTGGCCGAGTTTAGCAATTAAGATACGCGGTCGGCGACCTTGCTTTTTTTCAAAAAGAGTAACCCCTTTTTGAACTTCAATAAATAATTTGTCTTGTTTCATGGCTTGGGAATAAATACCGCTAATGGCTTGAGTATGAGCAGTATATCTTTTAAAATGCTTTTCCATAGCGGAGGTGATTTCTCCTAGTGTAGCCCGAGCACGCGCGGCCTCAATAGCTATTTCTAACAGGTTTCCTTTTCCTGACTGAGCCGCTTTTTCTAGGTTTTTCAAGGCCGCTTCGACATCGGATTGATTGCGTTTTGATTTGACTTCTTGGATGCGTGCAATTTGAGATTCACGCACTTCATCATTGTCAATCGCTAGAATGTCAATTTGTTTTTTGTCATCCGTTTTAAAAATATTAACCCCTACGATTTTAGTTTCACCACTATCAATCCCACCTTGCTTTCGTGCCGCAGCTTCTTCAATACGCATTTTGGGAATACCCGCCTCGATTGCTTTTGCCATGCCCCCAAGGGATTCAATTTCCTCTAGGTGCTTCCAGACTTTTTCGATCAAGTCATTAGTTAAAGACTCTACATAATAAGAACCAGCCCAAGGATCTACGGCATCGATAATACCCGTTTCTTTTTGTAATATTAATTGAGTCTCTCGGGCAATTTTTGCTGAAAAGTCTGTCGGTAACGCAATCGCTTCATCTAAGGAATTAGTATGTAAACTTTGCGTACCACCATAAATGGCAGCCATCGCCTCAATAGTTGTTCGTGTAATATTATTAAAAGGATCTTGTTCTGTCAAGCTGTACCCAGAGGTTTGGCTATGGGTACGCAAAGACATGGATTTTGTCTTTTTAGGATTAAATTGCTTGACTATTTGTGCCCAGATAACTCTAGCCGCACGCATCTTGGCAATCTCCATAAAGAAGTTCATCCCAATACCCCAAAAGAAAGAAAGACGTGGCGCAAAGTCATCAATCTTTAATCCTGCCTTTAATCCAGTTCGTATATATTCTAATCCATCTGCCAATGTATAGGCCATTTCAATATCCGCTGGCGCACCTGCTTCATGCATGTGATAGCCACTAATACTTATCGAGTTGAAGCTAGGCATCTGCTTAGAAGTAAAATCAAAAATATCGCCAATGATACGCATCGAAGGAGCAGGAGGATAGATATAAGTATTACGAACCATGAATTCTTTCAGAATATCATTTTGGATAGTACCAGTTAGTTGCTTACGCGAAACACCACTTTCCTCAGCCGCTACAATAAAAAATGCCATAATCGGAATGACCGCCCCATTCATGGTCATAGAAACGGACATCTTATCTAGGGGTATCCCATCAAAGAGGACTTTCATATCTTCCACGGTATCAATGGCTACACCTGCTTGACCCACATCACCCGACACACGTTCATGATCCGAATCGTACCCACGATGCGTTGCTAAATCAAATGCAACAGACAATCCTTTTTGGCCAGCAGCTAAATTGCGACGATAAAAGGCATTGCTTTTTGCAGCGGTCGAAAAACCTGCATATTGTCGTATCGTCCATGGGCGACCGAGATACATAGTCGCATAAGGACCACCCAAATAGGGTGGTGTCCCAGCCACAAAGCCTAGGTGACCGATTCCTTTGAGATCAGTCGCTTCATAATAAGATCGAATCTTAATTTGCTCTGCGGAATCCCATATTCGCTTGACTCCTTTCGGAGAAAAAGGTAGTCTATCTGTTTTTGATGATTTCATTAGACAAATATAGGGCTTTTGTTGGAAGTAAGAAGGACAGTATCGCGCGTGCATACTACCAAAGCCAGTCTGTTGTCGCAGACTTCAACGATTTTCCCTTACTTTTGTGTAAACCAATACTTGTACGATGGCAATTGAAATAGAAAGAAAGTTTTTACTAAAAAACAATAAATGTCTAGAAGGTGTCAAAGGGCAAGTCCTGAAACAGGGGTATTTGAATCTTGACAAAGAGCGAACCGTTCGGATAAGAATAATAGGAGATAAAGCATTTTTGACCATTAAAGGATCTACGGTTAACATTACGAGAAAAGAGTTTGAATATGAGATTCCTTTAAATGATGGGATATCCCTTTTGGAATTATGTCATCGACCGATTATTGAAAAGACAAGATATAACATAGAATTTGAGAGTCACCTTTGGGAGGTCGATGTTTTTGAAGGCGAGAATAAAGGCTTAGTTGTTGCGGAGATTGAGTTGTCAGAAGAAAATGAATCTTTTCAAATGCCAGATTGGATTGGGAAGGAAGTTTCTGATGATGTTCGATACTACAATGCAAATTTAATTCTAAAACCATATAAAAACTGGGCATGACAATCTACACGAAAGAATTTATTGAAGGGGTTGACCAAGTATTGAATAGCAATACTTTTCTTCTAGAAGCTATTATTAGTTATAATGATAGTAAGCAAGCAACAGCCGATATGACTGTTTTTGCGGAGTCAGGAGATATAGAAAAACAAATAATTAAGCAAGATGCGGAAAGATGGGGTAACTATTCCGTAAGTCAACGAAAAGGAAAAATGGTGAAGCCAAATCCAATACTCAACTTGACAGTATTAGCTGAAGCAGATGCCCTTCTCTATTTGCGTTCTATGCTGACGGTAGAAAAAACCATTGGTAAATTTTGGAGCCCATACAGTAAGGCGATGGAAAGGTCAAAAGCAGATGCAATATTAGAAGCATTTATTTGGGAGTTGACCCTAGGGCAGAAATGGAAGTTTTATACCTTAAATATTGATTTTTGTTATGCCTATGGAGACAAATCAAGTAAAGTTAAGATTCTTCATTATTTTGAAGATGAGTACAGTTCTAATAGTGCGAGTCTGATCGTAAGAGAAGACAATAAAGCTTTTTTGTTATTGACAAATGGAAGAGATTAAAAATTTGAAGAGATGGTCACCCAATATCGGACATCAGTCCGACAATCTCTGCAAATACCCCAGCAGCCGTCACAGAAGCACCAGCACCAGGTCCTCGAACGACCAATGGATATGGAGAATATCGCCGTGAAGTAATCGCAATCATGTTATCCCCGCCTTGCAAAGCATAAAATGGGCTTGTATTATCAACGGCTTGTAGCCCAATGTGACAAATACCATCTTCTAGTTTGGCGATCATACGCAATACCTTTCCTTGGTCACTAGCTTTTTTACGCAAGTTTTCAAAGAAATCATTTGAACTTTCTAATGCTTCAAAGAATGAATCTACATCAGGTGCATGGCTACAGATTGGTGGCAAAACAGGATCTATAATTACATCAGATAATTCTACCTTCAATCCAATCTCCCTAGCCAAAATCACGATCTTGCGGGCCACATCTTTACCACTCAAATCAATTCGTGGATCGGGCTCTGTAAATCCTTTTTCTTTGGCTTCTTTGACTACATCACTAAATTTTACCCCTTCCGTAAAAGCCCCAAATATAAAGGACAGTGTACCCGAAAGCACCCCTTCTATTTTTAATACTTGGTCACCAGATCTAACCAAATCTTGAATAGAAGAAATAATAGGCAAGCCTGCACCCACATTGGTCTCGTACTTATAGGCAGCATGATGTTGTTTGGCTAGTTTTTTTAATCGACTATATTGCAAATACCCCGAAGAAGCTGCAATCTTATTGGGCGTTGAAATAGAAATACTTTTTTCTAAAATACTT
This sequence comes from Bacteroidota bacterium, assembly GCA_024280135.1. GTDB lineage: Bacteria > Bacteroidota > Bacteroidia > Chitinophagales > Saprospiraceae > HyVt-613. Next base: position 10,909 of record JAJRQS010000052.1, read on the forward strand.
TCGTAAAAAAGAGGAATATGTTCATTGGCGGTGGCATCCACAAAAATGGAATTGCGTAAATTAAAATCGCCCATCCTTTTGACAAAAGTAGGCATATCCATCGATTCTCCTTTCGATAAAAGTTCAGCATAATTATCAAAAGAAATTCCTTTTTCGGCAAAGTACATCTGACGGCTGTTTGCCAAACCAATCAAAGATATTTCTATTTGATGCGTTTTACGAAGTGTTTCATTTTGTTGGCTGATTTGCTGAAGTAGTTTTTTTCCGACCAACCCAACGCCAACTAAAAATAAATGAATCTGCGTTATACTATCAGAAAAGAAGGTTTCGTGTACGGCATTCAAAGCTTTCTTTTCATCTGATTTGTGTATGACTACTGATATTATCAATTCGGAAGATCCTTGGGCAATCGCGACTACATTTACACCATTTGCACCCAATGCTTTAAATAAAGTCCCTGAAATATTATGTCTTATTTTGATGCTTTCGCCAATAATAGCCATAATGCAAAGGTCCTTTTCAACCTTGATGGGTTCTACTTTTTTTTGCGCAAGCTCAATCTCAAAGGCAGCTTCTACTAAATTTAAAGCTTTGTCAGACTCTTGAGGCGTTACCGCAAAAGAAATGGAATGCTCTGATGAGCCTTGAGTTATCATAATAATGTTAACACCACCTTGTGCCAAACAATTGAAAAGTCTAGCCGCAAAACCAGGCACGCCCACCATGCCACTACCTCTTAATGTGAGTAGCACCACTTGTCCAATAGACGCCATGCCCGTAATCATATTATTATTATTACTTTGTCTAGTGGCACTTATCTTTGTTCCCTCAAAATCTGGCTCAAAAGTATTTCGAATATAAATCGGAATATCCGCTTGAAGTGCGGGCTGAATGGTCGGCGGATAAATAACTTTAGCCCCAAAATGGGACATCTCCATCGCCTCTGCATAAGTGACTTCTGGCAAGGTATGCGCATCTTTGACTGCACGTGGATCGGCAGTCAATATGCCATTTACATCCGTCCAGATTTCAATTCTTTCTGCTTCCAAGGCCGCCCCAAACAAGGCAGCAGTATAGTCAGATCCGCCACGACCCAAAGTAGTTGTAATGCCTGCTGAATTGGCACCGATAAAACCGGTAATGACAGCTAGCCCTGGATGGTTGTCAAACCAATTTTTAATACGACTATTGGATTCTTTTATGTTCACCTGCGCTTGCCCAAATTGGTCGTCAGTTAAAATAACTTTTCGAGCATCTAAGTAATTGGCAGGAATGCCTTCTTGTGTCAAAAATTGAGCAATAATAAAAGCAGAATTCCGCTCTCCAAAGCTCACAATGTAGTCTTTTGTTCTAGGCGTTAATTCCTGAATAGCATGAATGGCACGAAGTACATTGAGTAAATTGTCAAACCGAGTATTAAGCTTCTCTTGTGTGATGTCAAAAAATGAACCTGTTAATATATCGGCAATAGTGTCAAAATGCCTTTGCTTTAAAGTAGTCCATTGAGATTCAAAAATTGCCTTACCCGAAGCCGCCGAATGGGCCATTTCTAATAGCTTATC
>JAJRQS010000053.1 GCA_024280135.1 Bacteroidota bacterium
ATAAACGCGCAAAGCGTACATAAACGCGCAAAGCGCACATAAACGCCAAAGGCATATAAACGCCAAAGGCACATAAACGCGCAAAGCGTACATAAACGCGCAAAGCGTACATAAACGCGCAAAGCGCACATAAACGCCAAAGGCATATAAACGCCAAAGGCATATAAACGCGCAAAGCGCACATAAACGCGCAAAGCGCACATAAACGCGCAAAGCGCACATAAACGCACGAAGTGCACATAAACGCAACCCTAGGTTGCCTAAAGTCAAAACATCTTCTTATCTTGCAGAAAAAAATTATTATGAGAAAGAGAATCTATGTAGCAGCGACTAGTCAGCATGTAGGGAAAACAACTTCTACTTTGGGATTGGTAGCAGCGATGAAAAAGGCAGGCATTCATGTGGGTTATTGTAAACCAGTAGGGCAGGAGTTTGTGGATTTGAAAAATCTACAAGTGGATAAGGACGCTGTTTTGTTTGCACAATATATGGACTTCAAGATAGAGTCTAATGTGCATAGCCCTGTGATATTAGGTAAAGGAGCTACGACTGCCTATTTGGAGCATCCGGAGAATTATGATTATCGAAATGATATTTTAGATGCCTCAGAAGAGTTACATGAAGAGTACGAAATGGTGATATATGAAGGAACAGGGCACCCAGGAGTGGGGAGTGTGGTGGATTTGAATAATGCAGATGTTGCCAAGTTATTGGGTGCGTCAGTCATTATGGTAGTCGAAGGAGGAATTGGGAATACGATTGATAAATTAAATATGTCTTTGGCTTTGTTTAGAGAAGCCAATGTGCCTATTATCGGAGTTATTATTAATAAAGTATTGCCGACGAAAATAGACAAAGTCAAAAGATTGGTTGGGAAGAAGTTGCAGCAGATGAATATTCCTCTGTTGGGATGCCTTCCATACGATAAGACGTTGTCTTATCCGATTCTGTCAACTGTAGCAGATGCCATTCAGGGGCAAGTTATTATGCACCCAGAGCAGTTAGACAGAAGAGTGAAGGACTTGTTGCCGGGTTCGTTGATTAATCAAGAAGAGCACCATAGTAAAGAAGATTTTTTATTGATTATTAGCTATGGAAGAATTGAGGATGCCATTAAAACTTTGGAATCTGATTTTGAAGATCCCTCTATTGTGGGGATTGCACTGACTGTTTTGCATGCAAATATGAAAAGAGAATTTAGTCCTGAAGTATTGGCTTTTATCAACGCAAGAAAAATACCTGTCATCATTACACCATTAGATACCTATGGTACCGTAATAAAAATTAGTCAAATCGAAGTAAAAATCAATACCCGTACGCCTTGGAAAGTGACAAAGGCTATTTCCTTAATTGATGAGCATATTGACTTGACTCCTATTATAGAGTTGTAATGACTTAATTCAGTAGATGCAAGTTATGTAGTTGGTTTTGATGGCTAACTAAAAAAAAATACCCCTAGTTATTGCAAAAGTGGAACAAATTGAAGTTTTTTTTGCGAAAAATTTGCATGTTAGTAAATACTCACTTACCTTTGTGTTAGTAAACATTCACTCACATTTAAAAATAACATTATGAATGGAAAAAATAACATAGCAGTAGGTTTTTTGACGATGGGTCTTTTTATGATGTATGGTTTCTTATTGATTTATTTAAGAGATTTTGCTCCTGATAAGCAAGCTTGGATTGATACCTATACGACAGGAAAACATTTTGAAACGAGATTAGCCCATGTGCATGGTAATTTATTTGCTTTCTTAAATATTTTGATAGGGTACTTATTGTTGCATTTTCGTAATGAACTTTCGAGTACTAAAGCTATTTCTTGGTTGGCACTGATAGGACTATTAATGCCATTGGGGATTTTAGCGGAAGTATATTTGGGCGCTCCACCTGTATTGGTTCTTGTGGGGGCTATTTCGATTATAATTTCTGTTATTTGGTTAGGGCTTTCTTTTTACAATATGAAACAAGGTGTTTTTCAACAGTTGAATAAGTAGTATTAGTTTAACATAACAATATGAATACAAATACAATGACCAGTCGTCAATTAGAGATTATAGCAGTAGCCGGTAAAATTTTATCTAAATCTGGTGTAAGTGGCCTGACCACCAAGAACTTATCGAAAGAGATGAATTTTTCGGAAAGTGCCCTTTATCGACATTTCAAATCGAAGCAAGATATCATCATAGCGTTGATAGAGTACCTTGCGGAAAATATGGATTTACGATATGAGCCTATTTCTAAGATGGATCTATCTGCTGATGAGAAATTTCGAAAACTTTTTGAATCCCAATTTGCCCACTTTAAAAAGTATCCTTACTTCGTTGTGTCTGTTTTTTCGGATGGTTTAATGGAAGAAAGTGGACACATCAATGAAGTGATCGAGAAAATAATGAAAGTGAAGTTGAAGTACCTAATGCCCATTGTAAAAGTAGGGCAGAAGGAAGGTGTTTTTACTAAGGATATTGCAGCGGAAGAAATTGCTCATGTGGTTATGGGGACTTTTAGGTTGTTGATGTTTAAGTGGAAAATTTCCAATTTTAGTTTTGATATTGAACAAGTAGGCGGCAAGTCAATTGATACACTCCTAACTTTAATAACAAAAAAATGAAAAATGTAAAAAAATATATTCCTGCTTTCATTTTAGCGGCTTTTGGTGCGTTGACCATTTTTATGAGCGGGTCCGTCATCTTTGATTTATTTGGGATTCGGGCCATGGAAGGAAATTATGTACCTTTTATTGTTTGGGCAAATCATTTATTGGGATGGATGTATTTGGCAGCTGCTTATGGTTTTGTCAAAACAAAAAATTGGACTTTTCCTCTGTTAGCGATAGGTACGGGTCTATTAATAGTAGCGTTTATCGCACTACAAATGCATATCAATGCGGGCGGTATATTTGAAGAGAAAACAGTTAAGGCGATGATGTTTAGAATAACGGTTACAGCTGTTATGACGGCAATTGCTTTTTTTACCATTACTAAAAACAAAAAATGAAGAACAAGAAGTTTTTAATATTACTGGTTTTGCCTCTGTTTATTTTTGCTTGCGCAAATGAGCATAAAGAGGAAAAGCATGAAACAAATACGGAGGAGGTTTTTGTTGAGCATAAGGATGATCACAATAGTGAGATTGCACTCAATAATGGTTCCCTATGGAAAATTGATGATAATATGATGATCTTTTTAGAGAAGATGAATACTGAAGTAGAAGCCTTTGCAGGAAAAAGTTACAATGACTATCAAGTCTTAGCGATGAGTTTACAAGAAAATATAGAGGGATTGACTTCTAATTGTACGATGACTGGGCAAGCACACGACGAATTGCATAAATGGTTGTTGCCATACATCGATACTGTCAACGATTTTGCGAAAGCGGATAATGCAAAAGAGGCTGCCATACAACTAAAAGAAGTGAAGACGGCCTTTGAAAAATTTAATCAATATTTTCAATAAGTAGCTACTAGGGCTATTATTGAACAAAAAAAAATTAACTTATGATGTTAGTGAATATTCACATTCGACTCGTGGTTGTTTTGTTTTTCCTACTCGGAAATGCAGCTATTCAAGCACAAGTATGGCCATTAGAGCAATGTTTGGAAACGGCTGTTTCAAACAATAGAAAACTCGAAATAGGTAGAAATACCATTCAACAAGGTATGGATCGAAAGATACAGGTTAAAGCGAACCTGATGCCTAAAGTCAAAATTGAAGCAGACTATAAATACTTTATCGATTTGCCTACGCAGCTTATGCCGGCCAATGCTTTCAATCCGATGGCACCCGAAGGTCAATTTAAAGTAGCTCAATTTGGTGTGCCACATAATATTAATGCGAATTTGCAAGTTGCGATGCCGCTCTACAATCCCAAACTGAAAAGTGCTATTAAAAATTCGGGTATTGGTATTGAGCTGGCAGAATTGAAATACAAAAAGTCAAAAGAAGAAATTTTGTTTAACATTTCAGAACTATATTATAACGCACAAATTATCAAAAGTCAGATGAAATTCATCGATGATAATATGGCAAATAGTAGAAAGCTCCACAAGACGCTAAGCTTGTTAAAAGAACATAAATTAGTTATCGGGACTGATGTTGATAAAATAGCTTTACAAATTGACCAATTAGAAAGTAAGAAAAAAATCCTTAAAGGTAAATATGATCAAGTATTGAACGGAATGAAAACTTGGATGGGCGTCTCTTTGGACGAAAACATTGAAGTAGAATCTAAAATTGATTATAAGCCTTTTCAAGAGTATCCTACAAATGTGACCACTGATATTAGGTTAGTGGAAACCAAAAAACGCTTATTGGAAGGTGAAGTCGATATGATTGATAAAGAAAAATTACCATCAGTCATGGCGTATGGTTCTTATGGAGCAGTGGGGTATGGGTATGATAAGTCACCGAATGAATTTTTGGATTTCTATGCAATGGGTTTTGTCGGAATTAAAGCTTCTTATAATCTTTTTGATGGTCAGATCTCTAAGAAGAAAAAGAAGGTGAAGATGCATGAAATCATCAATAATAATTTGCAATTGGAGTTATTGAAAGACCAAAATGAACTACAAATTAGAAATGCTAGTCTAAAGATTGTTGTTGCAGGTGAATCTATTAAAGCAAGCGAGTCTCAGATAAAATTTGCACAAGAGATTTATGACCAAACCATTAACCAGCAGAAGGCAGGAGTAGCCTCTATTTCGGATGTGATAATGGCAGATAGTGCTTTACGCCAAGTACAGCAAGATTATCTAACGGCGGTTGTAGAATATTACAAAGCGGATCTAGAACTGAAGAATGTCACAGGAAATTTTCAAAATTAATTAAACAGAAAATCAAATAAAATGAAATACATCATCAACATTTTAATTCTACTTGCCATAGTGGCCTTAGTCGTCTTAAAAGTAAAAGAGAATAAAGCGACGGTAGAAGGAGAAGTTTTTAACTTCGATAGGGAACAACCGATTCACGTCTTGACTAAAAAGTTAAGTCTTCAATCGGGACAACCCGCTAACCAAATCACAGGAAATTTTTTCCCAAATCGAAACACCCAGGTGAATTCGGAATTTCAAGGAAAAATAATAAGCATCACTGTGGATGAGGGGGACAAAGTGCGTAAAGGACAAGTATTAGTCCAAATTGATAAATCTATGCTTGAGTTACAATTGCAAGCACTTGATGTAAAGATTGAAGGACTTAATACGGATATCGCTCGGTATCGTACACTAGTAGAGGCTGATGCGATTCAAGCAGTGAAATTGGAAAAAACAGAATTGGGTCTAAGATCTGCTCAAGCGCAACGTGCGACTATTTTGGAGCAAATAAAGAAAACGACTGTGTATGCTCCTTTCTCAGGGGTGATCATTAAAAAAATGGCTGAGGTCGGTTCTTTTGCAGCTCCTGCTCGACCCTTGTTTATCCTAAGTGATATTAACCGTTTGAAATTTACAGTTAATGTGCCGGAAAGTGAATTGAATCAATTTAAATTGAATAAAAAATACGCAATTTCTATAGATGCCTATCCAGATTTGAAACTGATAGGAAAAGCAGTCATGATAGCGAGTCAAGGAAATGGCAGCAATACTTATCCCGTGCAGTTTGAAGTAAAAAATACAAACAAGCAAAAGATAAAGGCAGGTATGTTTGGTCAAATACATATTGAATCTAAAAAAGAAGAACAAACGCTAATGATTCCGGCTTCTACCATTGTGGGTTCTAATAAAGTGCCACAAGTTTATGTTGTGAAAGATGGGAAAGCTGTATTGAAAAAAATAGTTACAGGAAAAAGAATTGGTGATAATGTGCTGGTACTTAGTGGGTTATCGGTGGAAGATGAAATTGTAACGAGTGGTTTTATCAATTTATTTGATGGCGCTAACATTGCAAAACAATAAAAACAAATACAATGAATATTACAGAAATATCAATTAAAAGACCTTCGCTAATCATTGTTTTGTTTAGTATTTTGACGCTATTGGGTTATATCGGATATAAGAATTTGAGCTATGAATTACTCCCAGATTTTAACCAGCCCGTCATTGTTATTAAAACAATTTACCCGGGTGCAGAACCGCAAGAAGTAGAGACTTCGGTGTCACGGAAAATCGAAGATGCCTTGTCTAATTTGGAAGGCGTGGACTACTTGATTACGAAGTCTTTACCGAATGCCTCTGTTGTTATTGCCAATATGAAGTATGGAACAGATTTGGATGTGACTATTCAAGATGCTCAACGATATATTGATAATATTAAAAATGATTTGCCAGATGCAGTCCTTAGTCCAATGATGAGCAAAGTTTCTCCAAATGATTTGCCGATTATGTCGATTAGTGCATCAAGTGATCTGCCAGCAACGGAATTCTATCAAAAAATGATAGATGATTTTTTACCCCAAATCCAACAACTTAAAGGAGTTGCAGAAATAAGTATTTTGGGTGCTGAGGAAAGAGAAGTCCAAGTTAAAATAGATCAAGATAAATTAAAATTATATAAAATCTCTTTATTGCAGGTGGTGGAGGCAATTAATCGTTCGGGAATAGATTTACCAGCAGGTTCGATTGAGACTTTTTCCGAAAGGACTTCCGTTAGGTTAACTGGAAAATTCCATCAGTTAGAAGATATCAAGAACGTACAAATCGGCATGCCAGAACCAGGTAGTCCTGTGTATGTCAAGGACGTGGCAGTGGTGTCCGATGGAGTCAAAAAAATAACTTCGTTAAGTCGTTTTAATGGAAAAGCAGGATTAGGTTTAATATTAAAAAAACAAGGGGATGCGAATGCGGTAGATATGTCCAAGTTGGTAAGGGATAAACTAGCAGAGATTACAGAAAAAAATCAAGCGGATAATGTCCAGTTTACCGTCGCAGATGATAGCACTGATAATACGATTTCTGCAGTAAAAGCAGTGGTAGATGATTTGATTTTGGCGGTTATTTTGGTGTCAATAGTGATGCTTTTGTTCTTACATAGTTTCCGAAATTCTTTGATTGTATTGGTGGCGATACCCACTTCTTTGGTGACGGCATTTGCTGCGATGTGGATATTAGGTTATACCTTGAATTTGATGACACTATTGGCTATGTCATTGATTATAGGGATTTTAGTAGATGATGCGACTGTAGTATTAGAGAATATTCAGAGGCATTTGGACATGGGGAAAGGGAAAAGAGAGGCTGCGTTAGATGGACGGATGGAGATTGGATTTTCGGCTATTTCGATTACTTTAGTAGATGTCGTGGTATTTTTACCTATTCTTTTTATTCAGGTATTTGTAGCGGATATGCTACAGCAATTTGCCGTGGTGGTAATCGTTTCGACTTTAACTAGTTTGTTGGTTGGTTTTACTTTGACCCCTTGGATGGCTTCTCGAATAGGCAAATCTGAAGATTTGAAACCTACGAATTTCTTTAATAAATTCTTACTCTGGTTTGAGCGTCAATTAGATAATTTTATCGCTTGGTATGGCAAACAATTGAACTGGGTGTTGAATCATAAATTAGCCTTTGTAGGGATTCTTGTGGTGTTGATTGGAATGACTGGGGCTTTGATGAAGCAGGGTATTGTAGGCATGGAATTGGTTTCTACTGGTGACCAAGGTAAGTTTAGCCTGTTCTTAGAATATGATAAATCTGCCAACTTACAGACTAATAATATTACTTCTACGAAGGTAGAATCATTTTTAATGCAACAGCCTGAAGTGGAAACGGTTTTTAGTAATATTGGTGGGCCTAGTACGAGTATCGGCAGCCTGGGTGTAGGGGCCTCAAATAAAGCTGAATTTACGGTTCAGTTAAAGCCCATGGAGGAGCGTGGAGGAAGAACGACTACAAAATACATGATTGGTATGCGTGAGGCCATGCGAAAAGAATTTCCTGGCGTTAGTTTTTCAATGGCTGCTTTGGGTTTAGTGCCTCGTACGGCTCCCATTGAAATTACGCTGAGTGGTAGTAATATTGATCAAGTAATGAAAGCCGCTAATGAATTAAAAGTGGCTGTCGAAAATGTACCAGGGGCTGACAATGTGCGTTTGTCAGTAGAGGAGGGAAGTCCTGAATTGAAAGTTGTGCCTAATAGAGATAAAATGCAACGACTTGGTTTGTCAACTGCTTATGTTGGAATGAATTTGAGAACGGCCTTTACAGGAAATGATGATGCGATTCTGGTAGATGGAGGAGTAGAGTATCCCGTTCGGATTTGGTTAGATGATTTTGATCGGAAAAATTATGACGATGTCAATAATTTAACGATTATTAATCCTAAAGGAATGGCTATTAAGGTACACGAATTTGCAAAAGTAGAACAAGGAAAGTCTTCTTCTTTATTAGAACGAAAAGATCGGCAGCCTGCTGTTACATTGACTGCTGATGCTTTGGGGCGTCCTTCAGGTACAATGGCAGATGAAGTCGTCGCGTTTGTGAAAAACAACCCTTTACCGGATGGAGTAGAGATGACTTGGGGAAGTGATGTAAAGAAACAGAATGAAAGTTTTGGAGCATTGGGAAATGTTTTATTGATTTCTTTTTTGTTGATTTATTTAATAATGGTGGCGCTGTATGATAGTTTTGTTTATCCATTTGTCGTACTATTTTCCATTCCGGCGGCAGTGATAGGCGCTTTGTTTGCCTTGAATATTTCGATGAGTAACCTAAGTTTATTTGCCCTTTTGGGAATGATTATGTTGATGGGATTGGTGGTGAAGAATGCCATTTTAATTGTTGATTTTACGAACCAATTAAAAGCCGAAGGTAAGCATTATAAAGAAGCTTTATTGATGGCCGGTAAAGAGCGGATGCGCCCAATTTTGATGACCACGATTTCCATGGTAATAGGGATGTTGCCTATTGCATTGGGTACGGGAGCAGGTGCAGAATGGAAAAACGGACTTGCTTGGATCATCATTGGTGGATTGTTGTCATCGTTGATTTTGACTGTTTATTTGGTGCCCTTGGTCTATGCAGTAGTGGATAGCGTGAAGGAGCGTTTTGGTTGGCTATAGAATAATTCGTTTTGTTTGGTACGGACGTTGCGCTGTGTTTCGTTCGTACTTTTTTTAACCTAATATTACAAATATGAAACTAAAATTGAATTTAACTGTTTTGATGGTAATTCTTTTTTCTATTTCGCTGCTTGCGCAAAAAGGAGATGATATCATCGGACGATACAAATTACCCAATGAGCTAGAAATAGTAATTTTCAAAGAAGGCACTACCTACTCAGGAAAGATAGTCGCTTTGGATGGGTACAAAGACGGAATAACTAAGGATCGTAAAAATCCTGACAAATCTAAAAGAACGGATGACTTGCTCGGCATGACCATTATCAAAGGATTGGAATATATGCCAAATGAGAAAAAATGGATGAACGGAAAATTATATGGACCCGAAAAAGGAATAACGATAAACCTTAAAATAACGGCTCTCACTGACGATAGTGCTACGGCAGTGGGTTCTAAGTATTTCTTTTGGAGAACTTTTGAATGGAAAAAAATGTGATAAATGTTGAGTTTTTTCCTGTTGTAACTGACTTTTTGCAAAAAAATAAAATCCTAAATGATGAAAAATTTGATTAGCTTTTTAAGCTTAATTCTTTTATTGACTGCCTGTGGCAGTAATGAAACAAAGTCAAACCCAGTCACAAAATCGAATGATGACGGATTGAAACTCATGGAAAGTAAATGTTATGCTTGTCATAATCCAAAGACCGAATCGCCTGATGTGATTATTGCGCCGCCTATGATTGCAGTAAAGAAGCACTATCTAGCTGAGCACGAAAGTAAAGAAGCTTTTGTGAAAGCAGTTGTTGATTGGGCGATGAATCCTGAAGAAGAAAATGCCCTTATGCCTGGTGCCATTAATAAATATAAAATAATGCCCAAGCAGTCTTTTGAAAAAGAAGAATTGCAAAAAATAGCAGCCTATCTTTTTGACAATGATATTGAAAAGCCCAAGTGGTTTGGTCAACATGAAAAAGAAATGCACGGTGATGGAGGAAAGGGTAACAATTGGAAAAAAGCGATTGCACTGATAGACGGAAAGAAATGGAAAGTTGACGCAGTTACTCAGAAACACATCGAGCAATTACAAAAAACAGTTTCGGATAATCAAGCAGGAGGCACTTCTGATGATGTGGAAATATACCATAAACTGGGTTCGTTGATGAGTGACGAAGTAGGAGCATTGCTCAAAGATTGTACAATGGAAGGGGCCGATCATGATGCCCTACATCAGTTTTTAATGCCGTTGATGAAGAAGATGGACAAGTTAAAAACAACCCCTACAGCGCTCATCGGAAAAAAAGTATTTGGCAAAATTGGTGACCAATTAGAGGAGTTTGGAAAATATTTTGAAGAGTAATAGGAAAGGAATAGCCACCAAAAAAAAGAAGCAACGAATATAACTATTCGTTGCTTCTTTTTTTGAAAGATGAATTATAAAAAGCTGTATCCAACTCCAAATTTGACTTTTGCAAGATTAGTAAGAGTCAAATAGCTTCCTTTAGGTTGATTAGAGTATTCTTCATAGTCTTTCAGCGCGTAAGCTAAATCAACACCGTAGAGGATGTATATTCCATTTCCAACTAATATGGACTTTCCAAAACCAATACCGATGATGGGGCTGTTGAATTTGAAGTTACGTTGTTCGGTGATCTTATCTTTTTCATTCGGAAAGAAATAGTAATTATTAAAAGAGTAGCCTATAAAAAAATTGAAATGATGACCAATGGGTGAGATGCTGTTCCTAAACTTCTTGACGGCTAGGGAAATGGTTGTTGACTTCATTTGTTTTCCGCCGTATTCTACCTCATCAAAAATTGTATACTGCTTATCAAGATCGATATCATGTTTTAAATGTGACACACCTACTGAGAGCGAGGTTTTTTTTGTAGTTGCATAATTTAACCAAATATTATGGGTAAAATTGTGGGTAAGGTACCTAAGGGACTGAAATTCAGTATTAGAAAGTACTGAGTGGTTAATGTTGTATTCTATACTAAATCTTTTACCAACATATCCAGGTGCTTGCCCTAGAGCCATAAGACTGGGGTAAAGGAAAATGAATAGAAATATGATTTTTTTAATTTTCATCTGTTATTAATTTTATTTCGGTTTTTTAATTTTTTGCATTGACTCATAAAGGCTCATTTGAATGATATGCTTATTCGCTTTTTGTTTGAAGATGTTCTTTGTCCTACGTAGAATTTGATTGTTTTCAATATCTAGTACAGTAGAAACAGTCCAATTTTCAAATTGCGGCTTAAATGCTATAGAGTAGGTATAAGGAAGTAGATAAGGGTAGAACACCGTGCCAATAAGCAAATAAGCACTTCCGTCGGTAAACAAAAGAAGTACATTCCCTAGTGATTTAGGAGTTTTTACTGTTAAGCTGCTCATTAGAACGATATTAGGCGTGTTGTATAATTTCGCAAGTGGTTGAACTTGATTGTAATTATGGGTAATCATGTACATATCATGATCTAACATCTCACTAGACCAGCTTTTAAGTAATGTCGCGTTATTAAAGTCTTTTGCTTTCGTAGACTGGCTGTTGCGGGTATCAATAATTTTTGCTTTAAGCTTCGCTTTTTTGGCTGTTTTAGAAATGAGTTTGTGGTATTGTGCTTGTCTCTTTTCCGAATAAAGATAGTTTAGGGAAAAATTGCGTCCATTGACTCGATAGAATTTTGGACTTAGGTAAACTACTTTATTAAGTCCAAGTCCTTGTTTTTCTTTTGTCTTTTTCTTTTTCTTCTTTTGCCTTTTCGAGAGTTTTTTATCCTTTTCAAATTTGGTGCGGTATTTTTTTCCGTCTTTGAGCATCTTAAGGAATACGGGGTCTTCGTTGATTTCGCGAAAAGCTATTCGAGCGTATTTATGAAGTGAAGTATCTACACGCATTTCGTTGGGACTAAAAAAATCAAGAGGATCTTCAATTTGGTAAATTACCATATCTTCAATCTGGTCACGAAGCATGAGTTCTAACTGTTTGTCATTAGGGTATTTTTTGTGTAAATTCCATAGATGTCTTGAAGTGATAAGCGCTAAGTTTTGAGGTTTGATGCGGTGAAATAAATGAAAAACTTGCTGCATCTCTCCCTCTACTTCTTTGTAATCGGTATAGACTTCGTCATACCTTTCCACATTTTTGTATTGACTTAAGCCATATAAAGAATAGCCGATAGTTGTTTGGAGAAATTTATTCTCTGGATATTTTTTTAATAGTAATTGGGCATGATAGATAGCAGCTGGATAGCTACGGATACCTAATAGTATTTCACAAAGTTCAAATCGCGCTAGGGTTTGAGTTCTATGGAATTCATCTTCCGATACAATAAAGTCCTTACGGTCATCTAGTTTTTTGTCTAACAAAGCCTTTTTAATTAGTCTTCTCGCTTTTCAATATTTGGATGTGTGCTATATTTAGAAGCATCATTTTCAGAATCGTCATCTTTAGGCTTGCCTTTTTCTACAATACTCAAAAATAACGTGCTTGGTAAAGTCAGTCCTGGTAGATTCAAAAAATTTGAATCTATTTTCATTTCTTCATAAGGCAAATGGGCTAATGATAATCGGTCAAATAAATGGTCAGAGACAAGAGGGTTATACTGTGATTCGAGTATTTTTTTGAGCCCTAAATCATCTGCTTCTAATTCCATTTTTTTTGAATAATTACTCTTTTCCAAAAGTTTGTCATAGCTTTTAGTATTGAAGAGTTTGCGTTCTATCTTCTTGAATTCTACATGTGACGTGATGTTATGTTTCTTTTCGAAATGCACAATCTCATGAGCCAAAACAAAAGCGATTTCTGCTTCCGTTTTCATGGCTGCAAGTAAGCCTAAGTTAACAAAGATGTCCCCTCTATCAGTTGCAAAAGCATTGGGTGCTGCAGATTTTACACAATAAAAACTAATTTTTTTGCGAAGTTCGGGATTGTTCTTCAGTAGCTCATCGGCAATCTTATTGATGTAAATCGTGACATCATCTGAGAACAAAACATCTCCACTATGAAGAAGGTCGTCGATGATGAAGGAGCTTTGTAAATAAAATGTTTTTTTACTTTTATGGTCTCGACGTCTATCCTTCCTACTAATAGTCTCTTTGCGATCTTGATATTTTTTTGAAGAGCTGGTAACGACTTCCATCGGTATTTTCCCTTTTGTTGACTAGAGGGGAGTAATCCTTCTCGAAGTTTTGGGCAGTAAGAAAATGATTGACAAGGAGTAATGGTAGAATTACAAAGAAGTATCTATACATCGATTATTTTTTAAGTATAAGAGGATGTAAAGATAGAATAAATATTACTTTCTCCAAAAAAAAAGAATGTTTTAATACTCCATAAACGCGGCATAGCGCTTATCTTTCTTTAATAGTTCTGCATTGCCAATCATGATGACTTGTTCTTTGGCACGTGTTAGGGCAACATTTAATTTCCTATCTACTCCTTCCTCTGAAAGCGCCACCAAAGTATTGAGTTGATAAGGTTTATTCAAGCAGACCGAAATAATAATAATATCTCTCGCGCCTCCTTGATACCGCTCTACTGTATCAATAGTCAATAAATCAATCCACTCGGGAGCTTGCGCAAAAACTAAAGCACGTATTTGTGCAATCTGAGCACGGTAAGGCGTAATGACTCCTACACTGTTTTTTGAAAGCGGAAGATTGTTTTCTTCATAAATGCCTTTGATATGTTGCAATAATTCAACAACTTTTTGGGCTTCAAATTTATTTTTCTTTCCAGAACCGAGTGCTTCATCCGCAGGCGTATTAAAAAATAACATTCGTTTGGTTGCGATTTTTTGACGCAAGTCATCTTCTGAAGATGTACTTAAATACTTTGATTGGTATTGTCTAGGGTTAAGTCCTTTCGGTAAAATACGCAACTTCCCATCATAAAAATGCTTGTTGGCAAAGGCCATTACATCTTCATGCATTCGCCCTTGCATGCTTAACATGCCATACGCCCAATCCCATTCATTTGCCTTGCAACGCATAAATAATCGTTCAAAATAAGAATTAGCTAAATCTTTGATTCCTAGCTTATTAAGTAGCGGATTGTCCGTTTTTGAGAAGATAGATTTTTGGGAGACAACGGCGGGTAGCTGGCGATGATCTCCGATAAGAATAAAACGTTTGATGCGGCTTAAAATACCGATTAGTTGGGGTTCGAGAATCTGAGAGGCTTCATCAATGATGGTCGTATCAAATTTCATAAACTCAAAAATCTGGGGTTTACTCATGATAGAAGAAACCGTAGAGACCACGACTCGATGACTCAAAATTGTTTCTTTAACCTCTTGCCTTTTTGTGAGGTTTTTTATTTTTTCCGAAAGGAGCTGCTCCTTAAAATCTGTATGTGTGGAATTCGTATTGCCAATTCTAAAGTATAGATCCTTCATTTCAGGCATCTCTGTTTCGATGGCACCACATATTTCATCTACGGCTCGATTTGTATAGGCTAAAAGCAAAACCGTTTCCTTAGTATTACGAATTAAATGTTGTACAGCAGATTTGAGAATGATGCTCGTCTTGCCTGTTCCTGGAGGCCCCCACAATAAAAAATAATCTTTTGCCGAAAGCATTTTGGCGAGAATAGCCTCTTGTTCGTCAGTAAGATTAGAAGACGCTTGAACTCCTTTCAAAGAACTCTTTTTTGGAGGCTTGACGGTTAAGATGAGCTCTTTTCTTTTGCTTTCAATGCCCGCCCATTCAAAAAGGGAATTGAAGAGTGATTGAAAGGCACGTTCCCATAAGTCAGGCTCCAGCATCCACAAAGAATCTGTACTTAGGTCCGCAGGGTTCACTTGGTATGAACGCAATCGAACTTGTACCATTTGGTCTTCCAAGGCGATGATGCTGCCTTTAATCACTCTTGCATGTATGACAGAAGTATCTTCCTTTTTGTCTGGATGAAGAATGACGATGTCTCCTATTCTAAAGTTGGCAAGGGGGTTTGTTGTTTTTGTTTTCTGAAAAGTGACAATCGGAAATTCTGAGGTGTTATCTTGATTTAATAATTTTAATCCTTTTAATATTGAGAAATCATTTTCCTTTTCTTCGGTTGAACTCATCCAAAGTTGTGCCTGTCCACGTCGCCCAGCTACAGAAGAATCTCCTACTTTTGCAAGCCAATTTTCTCTTGCGATAAAAGAAACAAAGGCCTTGAAGTAATGCTTTTCAAGCTTGTTTAATTCGGAGAATACTTTGTGAAAGGTTTCAAAATTAGTATAAGTAAAGCCTCGATACCGTTCAAATTGTTTAGGGCGTACGTATTCCAAAATAGAATGATCATCCAGTGAGACATCGTTGATTTGGAGGAGTGCTTTTTCGATGGCCACGAGTTCATTTCGAGCTTGAATGGCTTCGTATTGGATTGATTTAATAGTCGGGGCAAACTTTAACTGATTGACATCTAGGGTAGAGTAGAGGATGTAATTCGTTGGTTTGTTTTTTTTATTGATGGACTTAATGAGTAAGTCATAGAGTAACGTTTGGGTATAATGCGATTGGCTCAGTCCATATTTATTTGCTTTGAATGGTTTCCCACTTTTTAATTCGATGATGACACTTTTATTGGGTTCTGTTTGACTTTCGTAAAAAAGATCTAATCGGCCTTGAATGCCATAGGTGTTGGAGAAAAAGGCAGGTTCTAGGACAGCCGATTTTCGGTCAATATTTTCATTTTTAAAATCCTGCATGATGACCTTGTATATAGATACAAAGTGCTTTTGGCTTTTTTGATAAACGGTTCTTATTTTGGCATCATCCCACATGGAAAAAACGAGGGGGTATAATTTAAACACTTTCGGAAAAAGTTCTAAAAATGTCTGTTCAGGATTGCTGGTGAGTTCATCTAAAAAGAAGTTGGCAATATTTCCCAACATGATGGGCGGCGTCACTTCATAGGGTAAAAATTTGTTGACCATGAAGCCCAATGGTAAATTATGAACATTGGAAACGGAAGCTGCTACCGCACTCACATCCATCAAGTAATCTGGTTCTAAAACTAAGCCTTTCGGAAAATAAACCCCTTCTTTGTCTATTTCGACATCTAGAAGTTGGACATTGGTTGGATAGCCAAAGACTTTGTCTAGGAGTGTAATGGAGTTCTTAAAGTTTTCATTTCGTTCCGGGATGTTATATCGAATTTTGATTTTCTGGTTCGGTTCACTTTCGAGGAATCCAATTAATGCCTGGGCCTTGACGTCATTTTCAATGACAACGACTCTTGCATTTGCAAAATAAGAAAGGATGGATGGATCTCTTTTTTGCTTGGCAGGGAAAGCATAGGGTAAGGTTTTTTTGAGGGCTTCGTCAATACTTTGACCACTCAGTTTTTCTAGCATGTGCAAGCACACGGTGATACCCAATGCTGTATAATGAGCCAATAATGCTGGTTCATTAGCCGAAATATGCCGAGCTTTTATCCGAAAGGAATTAGCAAAATAGTTCAACTTTGGGCTAAAACTTGATTTTTGTGCGATATAGGAAAGCTTGGCAAATAAGGTGGTAAAATGCAACCGCTCTTTTTCGACAGCACTATCTAAAATAGCTCTAAAAATGTATTGGACTTTTTCTAATTTCTGGTCAGTCGGGTTCTTGCTATCTGAGAGTTTTTGAATGCTGCGTAAAAAGAAATCATAAATTTTTTCATCAATCATTTGGTGGATTGGTTTAATTACTTTACCTTGGCATCAATATTGAATGTATCTCCTTCAAGTGATTACTGATTATTCTTTCTCATGAATAGATGTGAATCACGACTGAATAAAACCCTTCATTTGTTCATTCTTTTATTGAACTGACCAATTATGGTCTAAAATTACAGCTTTATGTTGATACTGTACGTTTTAATCGGAGGTTTTTTAGTAGGGGCGGTCATTAATAACAATATCGACCTAATTTTAGGGAGACGATAATTTATCTCCCCAAAAAGTTTACTTCAAAACAAATTGTAAAAGTAGCTATCTAATTAGATAGCTACTTTTTTTGTTAAATCTATACTTTTTTATAAAAAGTGCTATAAGATTAGTTATCTTTGTTTTTTGTAAAAATTAAAGATGATTAGGGATGTAAAAGTTAAATTGCGTAGAGAATTTTCGAAAGGAAACTCAGGTGAAATTCCTCAAGCAAACCGCATAAAAGAATTAAGAAATAGCCATTATTTTGTAGAAGACAAAGATTTGGATGGGGATGCGCCCAAGCAATTCATCCGGTTATACTATTATGAAAAGGGGAATGGAGTAAGGAAGAAAAACTTAAGAACCTGGATTCCATATATTGCAAAGACAGCAGAAAAATGGTATCCAAATGAGTCAGTTGTCGAATTTTTACTGAATAGAATTGGAGAAGTTTTGGGTCTCAAGATGAATCAAACGAAATTGTTAAATATAAATGGGCAAATACGTTTTCTTAGCCGGTATTTTTTGGCTAAGAACGAAGTAATGATTCATGGGGCTGAGATTTGTGGTGAGTATCTCGAAGATCCTATTTTTGCTAAAGAAATTGCTGATGATCGTCAAGAATCAAGAGTGTTTTTCAATTTTCAGTTTGTTTCAAAGGCAATATTTTATGTCTTTGAAGAAGATCATGAGCGTTTGTTATTAGAGTTTGTTCGAATGCTAATTTTTGATGCTTTAGTGGGTAATAACGATAGGCACTTTTACAATTGGGCAATTATCCGTTCTGTAAGGAAGAGAGGGGAGCCAAGGTTCGCTCCAATTTACGATACAGCTAGAGGACTTTTCTGGAATTGGGATGATGAACAAGTAATTCGTAGTTTGAAGGACTATCATGTGAGAGGAAGGAAAGTGCAAAATTATCTTGAAAAAGCATTCCCAAGGGTAAGTCTGGAGGATAATCCTGAATTAACCATTTCGAATTAATTAACTTTCTTAAAGAAGAAAACAAATCGTATAAAAATTTCGTTATAGAAATGAGCTCTGAGGAGAAGGAAGAAAAGGTGATTTCCATGATAAAGGAGGAATTTGAGCCTTTTTTTATTACTGAAAGAATGAAATTGATTATCTTAGCGCTTCGTCTTAGGTTTAAACGCATTAGAAATTCAGAACGATGAAAAAGTGGAAAAAGTTGATTAAGGATTTGTTTCGAAAAAACGATGAAGACGTTTTAGACATCCCTTTGGATAGTACCATAAACTTTATCTTGAAGCTTGATAACTTAAAAGTCGGCTATTTGAGTTTTGACGAATATTGGCATTTTAAATATGCTGACGAGTTCAAAAAAGAAATTAAAAATCTCCATACTGTACCAGGTTTTTCTGATATTAATAAAGAATACACCAATAAACACTTATGGCCTTTTTTTAAAGTTCGAATTCCTGGGCTTAAACAGCCAGCTGTGAAAGAAATTATTAAGGATGAAAGCCTAAGATTGGATGAAGTATCTTTACTCAAGCGTTTTGGATTTAAGTCTATCGCAAGCCCGTATATTTTAGCAATTGGAAGTTAAATCTTCCAAGCGTTTGCTCTTTGTAAAAAAAACAATCCGCATAGCAACATTCAGTTCGCCTGAGTTTCCATGAATTTGGAATTGATCTCGATCTGGTTTGGATCATTTGTCTGTTGTGGAATGACCCTACTTTCTTAAGAATATCCAAAATTTTGTGATTGATGGATATATTTATCTACTATTCAAAAGTATAGACATTCGTGGCAATCTTCAAAGGCAAAGGTACAAAGAGTCAGGAGCTCTTTTAAGTGCTGAAAACTTAGTAATTCACTCAACCCCCATAGGCACATAATTCCATATAGTAAATAAATATATATATTGGCACGCTATTTGCAAGAAGCATTATCAAGGTTTAGAAAGGCATTTTGAACACTCCCATGAACGCTATGCATTCTTTCACAAAAACTAATGAGATGTTGATATTGTATCTTGCTTTGGGTACTTTTTTAGGAGGGGTAATGTTATTCAGTTTAGTTAATACAGCTGCAAATGACCCCTCAAAAGATAAATGAAAACCCCCTAATTACAGTGCCTTGTTCGTAAGAACGGGGCATTTTTTTTGGTCAGTACCCGAAGATTGGAGGTGTGCCCAAGCAATAAATAGGTACTTTCGACAAAAAAAGAGTTAATTTCACTTTCTCCTTCCATTTTAATGAATAAAATAGTATCTTTGCATCCCCAAAGAAAATTGGGAAAAAGAATAATAATTCAAACTTATGGCAACTGTTCAAATTACAGCCGAAAAGAAGGCTAATTCAGGGAAAAAAGCAGCAAGGGCAACTAGAGCTGCAGGATTAATACCAGCGATTATATACGGGGGTAAGCAAGATACACAAATTGCACTGAAGCACAACGACATCAAAGCAGCTATCTTTACTAATAACTTTACAGTAGTAGAGGTGACAGTTGATGGTGAAATGCACAAGTGTTTTGTGAAAGATGCGCAATTTCACCCAGTTACAGAAGAAATTCTGCATATTGATTTTCTTAGATTGATTGATGGCGTTCCAGTTAGAATTAACTTGCCCATTGAGTTTAATGGTTCTCCTAGAGGAGTAAAAGACGGTGGTGCGTTTTTGGCACAAGTCTTTAAAGTAAAGGTAAAAGCACTTCCTAAGAATGTAGTCCCTTCTTTGAAGGTGGATATTTCTGATATGGGTATGGGTGATTCTATTAAAATAGGAGATCTTCAGCTTGTTGAGGGTATCGAAATTATGGAGGATGGAAGTATCCCAATCGCAAAAGTAATTGTACCAAGAGCACTTAAGAGTGTATTGGGTACTGACGAAGAAGAAGGTGAAAGCGCTGAAGCTGCACCAGAGGCTTCTGAAGAGCCTGCTGCTGAGTAATCGGCAAAGTGGAAAAATAAAAAAAGGGTTGTCTCGAAAAGACAACCCTTTTTTTATGTATCATGGAGCAATTAATTATACTTAAACCTTTTTTGCAGCAAAGAGTTTTTCTACTATGCCCCTTATCAACAAAACAACTTATCCAGGATCTCCTTTTTGGCTCATCAATGGGCATTTTCAAACGATAATACCTGGATTTGAAGACAAGAAAGGGTTGATGCCTTATCAACGGGAGCGTTTTAAGTTGGAAGATGAAGATTTTATAGATTTAGACTGGATTCGCCAAGGTGCTGATAAGCTAGTGCTCCTCATACATGGATTAGAGGGGAATAGTCAACGTATTTATGTACGAAAAATGGCACAATTTTTTGCGGACAAACAATGGAATGTTTTGGCTTGGAATGCCCGATCTTGTAGTGGAGAGATGAACCATGCATTTCGATTGTATGAACATGGTGAAATAGGAGATTTGACAGAAGTCATACAAACATTGGGTGAGTATAAGCAGATCGTGCTGATTGGTTTTAGCATGGGCGGAAGCATTGTCTTGAATTATCTCGGTAGGATAGGGGATGCGTTACCGCCAAATGTGACCCACGGCATTGCTATTTCTACGCCTTGTAATTTAGGGGATTGCGCCGATAAGCTGGATCAAAAGAGTAACTTTTTATACAAAAATAAATTTAAGCGCAAGCTAACCGCCAAAATTACTCGTAAAGCAGCCCAATATCCAGGAAAAATTGATTTGTCCAAGATGGAGGAGGTGACTTGTTGGCGCGATATAGACGAATTCTACTCGGCTCCCATTAATGGATATCAGGATGCGGATGATTTTTATGCGCAAGCATCGGCTGGCCATTTCGTGCATGGAGTGACGATACCCACCTTGTTAATTAATTCGACCAATGACCCTATTCTTACGCCGTCTTGTTCTCCTATCGAAATAGCGCGCAAGCATCCCAAATTCTATCTGGAATTAACGACATCAGGTGGACACGTGAGTTTTCCAACAACTAAGAAACAAGGCTATTGGTTGGGGAATAGGATATTGTCATTTGTTTTTTCATAAAATTTATTATTTTTTTCTTTAATATCATGTTAATGGAATTTTGGCTTTCGCAAAATTTTTAACAAGTAGAATAGTTTCTTGCCAAATGTATTGTTACTTTCAGATTTAGTAGGTGTTTGCATTTTGCTCAAAATACACCTTATTGGGTGGCGGTACTGGCATATTGGCAAATAATATTCTATCTTTGTGTTGTAAAGTGAAATATCCAGTATGTGGGTGTTTTGCTTGAAAAAGAAAATTTTTATTTGGTTTTATTTGGTTAGGGTGAGGTAGTGCGTGGTTGCACTACCTCTTTTTTTGCTAATATCTGATAAAAAAAAGAAATATGTGTATCTTTGTGACATTGTTAAACAAAATAAACTTACAATGACTCACAAATTTTTACTCATATTAGGACTCGTTTTTTCTAGTGTCCTTTTGTTTGCGCAAGCAGATGACGACCGAATGAAAGAAATCAAGAAGATGACAGCAGGCGAAGAAATCCCTGATGGTTGGAGAAAAGGAGGAGCTTTGGGCTTTGACTTGGCTGGTCTTGGTTTGAAGAATCCTAGATTTGGATCTGGAGAAAGCCGGTTTGGATTAGGCGGTTTAGGTACTTTCTTTGTTAACTTGAAAAGTGGTAAAGACTATTGGGATAATAACATTGATTTCCAATTAGCTGTTCAGAATTTGAAATCAAACAAAGGTAGATATCAAAAGAACGTAGATGTCGTTCGGTTCAATTCTAGATATGGACACCAAATAAAGAATAGACTCTTCGGTGCGATTGATTTGAATGTCGAGACACTACTGTTACCAACTTACCCAGATAACTTTCTAAAGGGTAGAACAGGAGAGAATAAATTAGCTGATCTTTTCTCTCCCGTGAGAGTGACTTTAGCGCCTGGTTTGGATTATAAGCATAATGAGCATTTTTCTGTGTTCTTTGCACCTATCGGTATTAAGTTGATCTATGTAGCAGATGACGCCATTGCCCAATTAGGTCTTCACGGTAACCAGTTGAAGGATAATTCAGAAACAGAATACGAAAAGATGTTCTTTCAAGCAGGTGCGAACTTAAAGGCACAGTATAACAACAAGTACTTTAATGAGAAAGTCATCTACTCTACGCAGTTAGATTTGTTCTCAAACTATTTGAATAACCCACAAAACATTGATGTTCTTTGGGGTCACGCTTTAGATTTTATGATTACTAAGAATCTTTCTCTAGCCCTTAAAGGCGAAATGTTCTACGATCATGACATCATGGTTAATGTTGACAGAAATGGAAATGGAGAATACGAAGGAATCGAAGCGGGAGAAGTTGGACGAAGAGTCAGCTCTGTAGGTTCATTCTACTTGAAGTACAATACTTTATTTTAATTAAGAATAAAGTATTCAGTTTTAAAGCACCCAATTGATTTTTCAATTGGGTGCTTTTTTTTATTGCTGGCAACCCATTGATCGCCAAAATTCTATACGAAATATCGGTTGGCTTAAGCAAACAGGCGTCGTGTATCTCGGCAGAGGCAGATCCCATCCTCATCCCTGTTCCATCCTCATCCACGTTCCATCCTCATCTGTACACCTTATTCCAAATTTTTCAGTATATTTGTAGGCACTTAGCAGATTCTAAGTATAGAAATGAAATAAAAAAAGATGGATCAAGCAAAATGGCTACCCCGTATTATTATATTTGTGGTGGCAATGGTTGTGTTACTCAGTTTATTAGGCGGGATGTTTTTAACGATTAAGCCGGGACAGCGGGGCGTAATATTCAGACAGTTCACGACGGGACTGGATAAAGAAAATATATATTCACCAGGCTTCCACCTTGTGGCTCCCTGGAATAAAATGTATGTCTATAATGTCAAAGAGGTACAATTGGAGGAGCAAATGGATGCCCTTTCCAGCAATGGATTGAATATCAAAATGGACGTAACGGTCAGGGTAAATCCACTTTACAATAAGATTGGAGAATTGCATGAAAGTTTTGGCGAAAGCTACTTAAAATCACTCGTACGTCCAGAGATTCGCTCTAGTGTACGTAAGATGATCGGTAAATACACGCCCGAAGAAATGTATGCCACTAAAAGAGATGAACTACAAGCAAAAATCGAAGCAGA
>JAJRQS010000054.1 GCA_024280135.1 Bacteroidota bacterium
GGCTCAATAGCGGAAGCTTTGAAAATCCAAGTCTTGGGCGCCTCATTATTTGAGGTATTCTTTTATGCCATTTCTTTTGTATGGTTGATGATTTATTTGAACAAGACCTATGTATTCAAAAAAGACATTCATTTAGGAAAAGTAAAAAATTTCGTGGTTAGTATTGGTCTGAATATTTCCCTTATGACAGGCATCGTCGTCGTACTAGAAATTTACAAGCAAATCATTGTTTGGTCAGAGATTAATATCAGCTTTTTAAGCCTTCTACAACGAAAGCTGAATAGTATTCTTGGACTAACATTGATGTTGCTAGCGCTTGCTGCATTGGTTTTATTCGCTCTTTGGATGATTAAGTTTATTAGAAGAGTTAAACTCAATAGGCTACAACGTGCCTTTAGCATCGCAGTAGCTTTTTTCATTACCTTGTTTGTCCTGTTTATCACGAAGTCAGAACACAACTCCTCTCTTTGGTACGGTACGGCTATCTTATTGCCATTTGCGTTGGATTATTATGTTTCTGATAGACCGAAAAGAGAGCCATACGCGGTATATTTATGGTTTGCACTTATTGCGGTCTTTGCTTCGGTTTCCCTATTCTTATTCCAAGGAGATAGAGAGATTAAAGAAATGTATTCCTATTCGCAAATCCTTTCGGAAGAAAGAGATACGACTGCAGAAAACTTAATCATAGACCTAATCGATGAAATAGCTTCAGACGAACAATGGAAACAAGTCTATCAGGCTGAACCCTTTTTCTTTGACGCGAAGGATGCGGATTTGCTTACGCAAAAATACTTTGAAGCCAATTCTTATATTTTTAATAATTATACTTATAATTTTTATCTCTATACGAATTCAGATGATTCCTATGAAGATCATGCTTTGATGGATCAGGGGTTGTCAATGGAAGAATATCATAATATTATTCAGCATGCAAAGACTGTTGGTGATTTACATCTGCGTAATACTGAAGATGGTTCGTATGCTTACTTTGCAGAAAGAAAAATCAAAATACTTAATAATGCGATAATCGTATTAGAAGTAGTCGCTCAACCCTCTGGGAATGCAAATATTAATTCACCGATTTTTTCTTCCTATGAAGATCAATCGCGTATGAGAAATATTAGTGATTACAAATACGCATTGTTTCAAAATGATGATTGCATTCGTTATAAAGGGGATGTGCAGGCGCAATACTATAGCTTGAATGTAAAGCCAGAAAAAGGATCTTTTTCCGTTTCGGAAGCAAATGGAAATACAAATTTTATCTATCATAATCCAAATGGAAACATTGTCATACTACAAAAGAAGGCCAAGGGGCTGTATGATTTGTTTTCTCTATTTGCTATGCTTTTCTTTTTGATTTCTATTATTGCTGTGGTAATTAATTTGTTGGATATGGTATTTAAATTGATACCCAATGGGCTGAATATTAAACTGCTACCCGGTAATACTTTCTATGCAAGAATACAATCGGGGTTTTTAATTTTGATTTATATTTCCTTTATTGCGATTGGGTTTGTGACTTCTGCCCATTTCAATGAGTCCAATAAAAAGTATCACGATGGTCGTTTATCGAGAAAAAGTAAAACAATCAATACGGCTATTGGATTTACACTAAATAAACTCCCCGGAACAACCTCCAAAGAAACATTGCGAAAAGCAGTGGAAGACGAAATAATTCCGCTTTCCAAGACACACAAAATGGATGTCATCAACTACTATAAACCTAATGGTGAATTAATCTTTTCATCGAAAGATGAGATCTATGTCAAAGGGGTGACACCCAAAATAATGGATGCTAATACCTTCCATTATCTGTCACAAAATAAATCTGCTTTGAGGATTAATCCAGAGCAACTCGGTGATGTTAAATTCAAATCTTCTTATTTTGCCATTCTACACTATGGCGATCTAGTGGGCTATTTAGGCATCCCTTATTATACCAAAGAACAAGCAAGGTTGAGTGACCTCAATGATTTTGTAACTCGATTACTCATTACTTATTTTATCCTATTTGTAATGGCCATTAGCTTTATTGTTTATGGAACTAATACTATTGCAAAACCTATCCAGGAACTCAGTGAACGGGTCAAGCAAAACAAAGAAATCGAGTGGGAAACGGAAGATGAATTTAAAGGATTGGTCGAAGCTTTTAATGAAGGCTTGCGATCCAAAGAAATTCAACATGAGTTACAAGTTAAAATTGAAAAGGAAAGTGTGTGGAGAGACATGGCTAAACAAGTCGCCCATGATATTAAAAATCCATTAACCCCTATCCAACTCCATATCCAACATTTTCAAAAAAGCATCAGAGATCGGAGAATGGATATGGATCAGATTGAGCAACGTACAGATAGACTAACCCAAATTGTATTAACACAAATAAAACGGCTATTGACTACCGTAGAAGATTTTAGGGATGTTGCCAATATCAATGAGGGTGTTCGAGAAAATGTCTCCATCAATAAAATTCTAACCGATGTAGCCATGTTGCATGAAAGTGAAGAAGGCATCTCGATTATTTTGGATTTACCCTCAGAGGATATCTTCGTTCATGGTAATAAAGGAAAACTAGATAGAGTATTTAGTAACTTAGTTAAAAATTCAGTGCAAGCCATTCCGGATGAGCAGCCAGGTGTGATAAAATTAAAATTGGCTGTCGAAGATAATCTAGCGGTCATCAAGATTACAGATAATGGAACGGGTATCCCAGAAGACATGACTAAAAAGATTTTTACGCCTAACTTTACAACCAAAAATACGGGCTCTGGACTTGGTCTCCATATCTGCAAGAGTATTATTGAATCTCACAGCGGGAATATAGACTTCGTTACGGAAAAAGATCGGGGGACTACTTTTACCATACGTATCAAAACATCTAGAATCATGAGCCATTTAAACAAAACGGACGTTCCCAAGAGTATTAATGTTTTGGAAAATTAAGCTAAAACAATCCCTTTTTAAAGAAATTAGATTTACTTTTGCCATGTGAAGTTCGATCTAGGAAATATCATTGGCTCTAATCTCAAAAACGAATTGCCCGTTTTTGACAATATGGATGCATATATTGATTACATCCTACCCTTTATTAAGCTCAATAGTGAAGACTTAAGCGAAGAAAGCTTATATCTCAATAAGAGATGGAAAGAATTCAGAGATGAAGAGGATTTTCATGAAGCAGTGTTGTTTATTTTTCAAAATAATCCCGAGCAATCATTGCTCCTTTCCATTGATGGAAATATTGGTACAGGTAGATGGCAAGTGCTGGATAAAACAAGAACCATGATTATCGAAATGGGTGGCGCAAAACAAAAATCAGAACTGTACGATTTGGCTTTTCTTAGCAAAGATTTCTTAATTCTAAAAAAACACGGCAATCAAAAAAGAATTGCTAAGAACAAATATCTGATGCTCGGTCTTGAAAATTCTACGGGAAGGCTCGATTGGTTAGATCTCATGGAAAAACTATTTGAATCTCATCGGAAAAATTGGGTCTATTCTTTATTGTTGTTCGTCTTCCTTATTTTCCTTGGAATCATTATGATTTCTATTTTCCTATAATTCAGTAGGAAATAAAAACAATTCTTTAGATGCTCTTAGTGAGTTTGTAAATAGCTCATAGTCAATAGATTGTGGTAGCAGCGACTTGGAATACCAATGACTAATTTCGGGATGCTCTTCCATCGACTTTGCTTTCGTGTGATCACTTTCGGGTACTAGAATCGGAGCTCGGAGCCAACCTGGTGCTGAACGCATCACAGGGATCGGCATCTCCCATTGATGATCTTTTGCTACCTCCTGCCATAGTCGTAGATGATTTTGACGATAGTAACTAAAACTCTCCGCTTGCTCAAATTGTGCTTTCGCCAAAACCGCTTGGGCAGGGTGGATTTTGACCGCATGATTACTTTCGTTAAAAGTCCATTTATCCTCCCAGTAATTATTGTCTTTCTTAATATCTAAAAGTCCTTTGTCAGGCACTTTTCGATCCTCGAAAAATTTAATAAATATTTTTAATAATTCTTTTTGCGAAAGCGGGTTAGCACTCGCTTTGTCCTGATGACTTTTTATTTTGACTGCAAAGTCCAAATTATCTTTAATGGCAATCAATCCGCCTTGAATTGTATTAATCGGCATCATCGCATTAAAACTAAATAATGACACATCTCCAAAACTACCTAGTGGTTTTTTATCAAATAAACCACCCAAAGCTTGAC